>NZ_CAGKLC010000103.1 GCF_903469665.1 Flavobacterium sp. UGB4466
ATATATTTGTGTTATAAATATAAAATATGAGAAGCATTTTAATCATTGGAGCCGGCAGATCTGCATCGTCCTTAATTCGTTATTTATTGGCAAAATCAGAAAGCGAAAACCTACACCTCGTTGTAGCAGATCTTTCTTTGGCCCTAGCCGAAAAGAAAACACAGAAACATCCTAATGCCACTCCAATTGCTTTAAATATTTTTGATACTGAAGAACGAAAAGCAGCCATCGAAAAAGCTTCTATAGTAATCTCGATGCTGCCTGCTCATTTACATATCGAAATCGCAAAAGATTGTCTTGAATTCAAAAAACACCTGGTTACCGCTTCTTATATCAGTGATGCCATGCAGGCTCTTGACGAAGAAGCAAAGAAAAACAATCTGGTTTTCATGAACGAAATCGGGCTTGATCCTGGGATCGATCACATGAGTGCCATGAAAGTTATTGACGAAATCAGAGCCAAAGGTGGAAAAATGCTGCTTTTTGAATCGTTTTGCGGCGGCTTAGTAGCTCCTGAATCCGACAATAATTTATGGAATTATAAATTTACCTGGGCTCCCCGAAATGTAGTTCTGGCCGGGCAGGGTGGTGCTGCAAAATTCATTCAGGAAGGCACTTATAAATACATTCCGTACAGCGCCTTATTTCGTCGTACCGAATTTCTGGAAGTCGAAGGCTACGGAAAATTTGAAGCCTATTCCAATCGCGATTCTCTTAAATATAAATCGGTTTACGGTTTAGACAATGTCCTGACTTTGTATCGCGGAACCATTAGAAGAGTTGGCTTCTCGAAAGCATGGAATATGTTTGTACAATTGGGCATGACAGACGACAGCTACATCATGGAAGATTCTGAGAACATGAGTTACCGTCAATTCGTAAATTCTTTTTTACCGTATCACCCAACCGATTCGGCAGAAATCAAAACCCGTCTGATCTTAAAAATTGATCAGGACGACATTATGTGGGACAAACTTTTAGAGCTTGATCTTTTTAATCCAAACAAAAAAGTAAACCTGCCTAATGCCACTCCTGCACAGATATTAGAAAAAATATTATCCGACAGCTGGTCTTTAGAACCAGATGATAAAGACATGATTGTCATGTACCATAAATTTGGTTATGAGCTCAATGGAGAGAAAAAACAAATTGACTCCAAAATGGTTTGTATTGGAGACGACCAAACTTATACCGCCATGGCAAAAACTGTGGGGTTGCCGGTTGCAATGGCAACGCTGTTAATTTTAAATGGAAAAATCACAACTCCCGGCGTACAGCTTCCGATAAAAAAAGAAGTATACCTGCCTATTTTAAACGAGTTAGAAGAATATGGGGTTATTTTTAACGAACAAAAAATGCCCTATTTTGGATATAATCCGGATTTGTTCTAAGATCTGGATTGTTTGTTTTTTAGAATTTTTTTTTTTAGTTTTTTATTTTATCCGCTTTCAGGTTCTGGAAGCGGATTTTTTTTGAAAAGGTGCGAGGTACAGAAAAACAAAATTCAAATCCTAAACTTATTTGGCTAAAGCCACTCACCTCATTATTCAAACCTCCAGCTAAAGCTGGAGGCTATTCTATTCAAAAGAAAATCTTTAACTCCTTTACCCCTCTGCACCTTTGAACCTTTGTACCTTTGAACCTCTGTCCCTTTAAAAAAACCTATTTCTCAGCCTGAACTGTAATTGGCAAACTGTACATCACCCTAACCGCTTTTCCTTTTTGCGTTGCAGCAGTCCATTTTGGCGAAAGCTTCAGGACACGGATAATCTCATTCCCTATCCCATAACCGGAGTCTTTAATTGTTTTAATATCCGAAAGACTACCATCTTTTTCAATAGTGAATTCCATATATGTTTTTCCTTCAATTTTACTTTTTCCAACTGCCGCCGGCATTTTGAAATTCTTCCCTATAAACTTATAAAATGCTGTCATGCCCCCTGGATATTCAGGCAATTTCTCGACATCTTCCAGAACATAAAGATCTTTCTCTTTGATATCGCCTTTGATTGGCGGTTTTTGAGCCATTGTTTTTGTACTAAAAACAAACAATAACAAGGCATAAATTGCACCTACAGTAAATACTTTACACACAATTTTAATCGGAGATTCTTTTTTGGTCATCATAAGTAAACGTTTTTTAGTTATTAAATAATTGATATTGCTCGCCAGAGCAACCGTATTTTTATTGGAAGCAAAATCAAGCAATAAATATTGATAGCTTTTAACCTCTCTAAATCGAACATTTACAGCTTCATCGGCCAGAAATTCATGATTCAGTTTAATTGCTTTTTTATAAAGAATAAGCAACGGATTGAACCAAAAAACAATCTGCAGCAGCTCAATAAAAAGAACATCCAAGGTATGCCTTTGCTTTAAATGTGCGTTTTCGTGTACTATTAATTCTGATGGAATCTTACCATTTTCAAATTCTGTTTTATTAACAAAAATTGATTTCCAGAAAGAGTACGGCAAGCCCCCTTCCTGAACCAGTACGATCTTTTGTCCATTTACAAACTGTATCTCATTGCTCTGTGTTTTCTTAAAAAATGAAATAAAATTCCATACAAAGCGAGCCATCAACATACAAAACACAGCACCATAAAGCACTACAATCAAAACCAACAGAAAGTCATTGGCCGAGATTGTATTAAGCCGTCCAGTACTTCTCTCGAGTACCAGTTCATTCAATTGAACCAACCCAATTCTATCTGTAACAAAAGATCCAATCGAGATAATTTGCAACGGAATTACAAAGCTAAAAACCAAACTCACCAGCAAATACGCACGATTAAAACGAAACATTTTTTCGTTTTCCAATACCATTTTATATACTGCATAAAAAATCAAAAGCAGTATTCCCGATTTTAAAAGATAGCTTATCATTTTTTCTTTTTTTGAATCTGTGAATCAATTATTTTTCTGAGTTCTTCTAATTCCGATGTTGACAAATCGGTTTCCGTTGTAAAAAACGAAGCAAATTGAGAAGCCGAATTATTAAAAAAATTACTAATTAACCCGTTGACATGCTTAGAGAAATAAGCTGTTTTTTTCACTAACGGATAGTATTCTCTTGAATTTCCGAATTCATTATAGGCTACGAATTTTTTGTCAATCATTCGTTTCAAAAGCGTCGCAACTGTTGTTGTTGCCGGTTTTGGCTCCGGATACGCTTCGAGCAAATCTTTCATAAAAGCCTTTTCGAGCTTCCAGAGATGCTCCATTAATTGTTCTTCTGAGTTTGATAATTGCATTTGTTTAAGGTGCTAAGGTTCTGAGTTACTAAGTTGCTGAGTTTTTTTTGCCACGGATTGAAATGATTTCAATGATTCCCCTGCATGCCACACTAATTCTATAATCTTTATTCTATTCTCTTTGTTCTTTGTTCTTCTGTCTACTCCACCATCCGTTCCGAAATCAACTCACCGTTATCGTATTTTTTAACTTCGACTAATTTCCCTTTATCCGAATAAAACTTCCAATCACCAAAATAAAACCAGTGCGTTTCTACCGAATTGACTTCGATTTTTGTTTTTCCTTTGGATTGTAGTTTTCCGTTTTCGTAATAATACTTTACGAGACAGCTTCCATTTTTATATTTCTCTGTTTTATAAATTTTTCCGTTGATATATGATTTCCACTTTTTTATTGGCTGGTCGTGTTTGTAATATTCAAACGATTTATAAACTGTACTGTCTTGCTTGTAATTGTCAATCCAGGTACCTTCCCTTTTCTTATCCACAATCTGATTGATCGGTTTGCTTTTGCATCCTAAAAGCATTACTCCACAAAATAACAAGAATACCAGTTGTCTCATTTGATTATTTTCATTCTACAATTATAGATGTTGTTCTACAAATGTAGAGTTATTTTTTTAATATGCAAGATTTTTTTTTGAAAGGTGCTGAGATTCTAAGATACTAAGGTTCTGAGGGTTTATTTTTTGAGGTTCAAAGTGGTAAAGGTTCAGAGGTGCAGAGAGACAAAATCTGAATTGCCGCCAGCTTTAGCTGGAGATTAAAGAAATACAGGCATTTATTGGCTTTAGCCGAAAGCCCATCCGCCACGGCAGAAACACCCATAAAAAAATCCGTTCATTTCTGAACGGATTTTACATCTTAAGATTTAACTTTTACGTCTTAGCGAACCAAAAAAACAGCGAACTTAGCGTAAATCGTTGCGTTCTTTGCGGTTAAATTACTTCGAAAGCTCTACAAAATATTTGTAAAACAACGGAATAGTCTCAATTCCTTTTAAGTAATTGAAGATTCCAAAATGCTCGTTTGGCGAGTGAATGGCATCACTGTCTAATCCGAAGCCCATTAAAATGGTTTTACTTTTTAGTTCTTTTTCAAACAAAGCTACAATCGGAATACTACCTCCTGAACGAACCGGAATTGCAGGCACTCCAAAAGTCTCTGTATAGGCTTTGTTGGCCGCCTGATATCCAATACTGTCAATTGGCGTTACATAACCCTGACCTCCGTGGTGTGGCGTTACTTTTACCGTAACTCCCGCCGGAGCAATGTTTGTAAAATGCTTAGTGAAAAGTTCTGTGATTTCTTCCCAATCCTGACCCGGAACCAAACGCATCGAGATCTTAGCAAAAGCCTTACTCGCGATAACCGTTTTAGCCCCTTCACCGGTATATCCACCCCAGATTCCGTTTACATCTAAAGTTGGACGAATAGAGTTGCGCTCATTCGTTACATATCCTTTTTCACCGTAAACATCGTTTAGATTTAAGGCTTTCTTATATTTTTCTAAGCTGAAAGGCGCTTTTGCCATTTCGGCTCTTTCTTCAAGAGATAATTCCTGTACTTTATCGTAGAACCCAGGAATCGTAATATGATTGTCTTCGTCGTGAAGCGCAGCAATCATTTTGGCTAGAATATTAATTGGGTTCGCTACAGCTCCACCATATAAACCGGAATGTAAATCACGATTTGGTCCTGTAACTTCAACCTCAACATAACTCAAACCTCTTAAACCTGTCGTGATTGATGGTTGTTGATTCGAAATCATTCCTGTATCAGAAATTAAGATCACGTCGTTTTTCAGTTTTTCCTGATTGCGTTCTACAAACCACGCTAAACTTGCTGAACCTACTTCTTCTTCCCCTTCGATCATGAATTTTACATTACAAGGCAATACATTGTTCTGAACCATGTATTCCAACGCTTTTACGTGCATGTACATCTGACCTTTGTCGTCACAGGCACCACGAGCGAAGATCGCTCCCTCAGGATGAATCTCTGTCGTTTTGATCACAGGCTCAAAAGGTGGTGAAGTCCATAATTCTAATGGATCTGGCGGTTGAACATCATAATGTCCGTAAACCAGAACCGTTGGTAAATTTGGATCGATTATTTTCTCTCCATAAATAATTGGGTACCCCGGAGTGTCGCAAGTTTCGACAAAATCGCAGCCTGCTTTCGATAAACTTTCTTTTACTGCTTCGGCAGTATCAATAACATCTTGGGAGTATGCAGTGTCGGCACTTACCGACGGAATCTTTAATAATTCGATCAATTCATTGATAAACCGATCTTTATGTTGTTGAACGTAGGACTTAATATTTTCCATTTAAATTATTTTTATAGAAATCCAAAAGTACAAAAAAGAGAATTAATATTTTTTTCGAAATTTTTCATTTTTTTTCTTTGAATATTCGAAAGTATGTCTATCTTTGCACCCACAATAGCCGCGGATATGGTGAAATTGGTAGACATGCCAGACTTAGGATCTGGTGCCGCAAGGCGTGTAGGTTCGAGTCCTATTATCCGCACCGAAAAAAAGCTTCTGAGAAATCAGAAGCTTTTTTGTTTTTAAAAATATCCCCCTCTAAAAGCGATCAGGTGCAAAATACCTATCGATAAAAAAGTAATTTCTATCTGAAAACTTTACGACTTTACTTTATCAAAATAAACACTAAGCATCCTATATTTAATACACAAACCGATGTAAAATACATAAGTGTATCATCATCTCATTTTTTATACTTTTTAATTAAAAAAAATCTTACTTTCGCAAACACTTATTAACCTTAACTTTAAAACTTTTTTTTTATGAATCTACAGTTACTCAACACTAAGAGAATTATTAATCTTACGAAAAAGACTTTTTTACCTGCTATCGCTTTAATTATAGTTTTTACAAGCTGTGACAATGATAACCAAATCGAAGACACGAATAAACAAGTTAATTCAGAAAACCAAATTAAAATTTTAGCTGAAACTTATGGCTTCACTTTAGAAAACTCAAATACTAAGAAACCAAACTATAAGAAACCAAACTATAATACATCAAATTCACAAGAATTAGAAGTTATACTAAAATCACTTAAAACTAATTTTGAGAGTTCTAAAATAATAAGCTCAAATGACATTTCTAAGGAAGACAATTTAGGGTCGCAGAAATGGAGAAAAATACTATATGATAATTTAAAAAACAATCAGACAAGTAAAAACACCTCGACTAACGACGATCCTCCATACAAATATTCTTCTACACTATACTTTGACAATAGTTTTCCCGCAGCAAATATTGCTGTAAGAATCGATTACAATTTAGACGCTAATGGAAATGTTACCGAATCTTCCGTAACAACCTACAAATATGGCTATGATATGGCAGGGGATTACTCTCAGACAGCAGTAAACATAACCTCCTATGGTAATATGATAGTTTTTGAAGCGATTGGTCAATTTTCAACTTCAGTCGGCTTAGGTTCTTTTAGCCTTAATAGTACAAATTCTGTATCATATACAGGATATATTAAAACAAATAGAGGAGGAAGCCCTACATTGCAAATTTGGCAAGAACCATACATGGGACCACGTGGGAATGACGATCAAAACACACCTAGAAACCAATAATTTTCTTTTATGAATAAGAATCAGAACCGAATAAGATTATTCCTGAGAATAACTGGCACATTCTCAATAATAATCTTTTTTGTTTCAAAAGCACTTGAAATAGACAACAAATTCACTGACTACCTATTGATTTTAAGCGTACTATGCTTTTCAATAATTATACTATGCGCCTTAATAAAGTATTTAAAAAATAATTACTTTGTTAAATAAATCAGATCACAATACCCCCTATATCTTTCTAAATTTACGTCTCAAATTAATCTCAATGACGGAGAATCTAGAGGTAGTAAAGAATTCTTAAATACTCTCAAAAATGCAAAAGTCTCTACATTATGAGATTTTTGCATTTTTTTAGTTTATCTCTTCACAAAAATAAAGACCCTTAAAGCATAATTTTCTTTTCACTCCACATCCAAATAAGGATCTAAAATCTCCGCTAATTTATTCAGCCAATAAAAATTATCATCGATATAAGGTAATTCAGATTCCATGGTTTCGCACCCTCGCATGGAAGATAGCGACAGCGCATAATTTACCTGTCGTAACATTCTCGCCATATCTTTAGGTTCGATAAAATCCTTAAAAAAATCTCTTAATCTAGTTTCAACATCATTCGAAACACCTTCTGTAGCCATAATCTTATTTTTTTCAAATATAATAATTTTGACACAAATTTGTGTCAAAACAAAAAATAAATCTTATGACTTTTGAAATATGGATATTTCAGAAGAAACTTTTATAATAAATCTTGGCATTCACATAAAGCAACTACGTGAAAAAAAAGGTATCTCACAGGAAGATTTAGCTAACGATTGTGATATTCCAAGAAATCAAATAGGCCGAATAGAAAGAGCAGAAATAAATACAGGTATAAGAACTCTTGTAAAAATCGCCAATGCTTTAGATATTGAACCTAAAGAATTGTTTGATTTTCCTTTAAAATAAAGATCATTCGGCTAAAGCCTTTTCCTTCAAATCATAAAAAAACCTCCAGCTAAAGCAGGAGGCTATTTGTATCATTTATTATTTTTCACGTACAGCTTGTCCTTTCGAGGAACGAGACTCGAGCGATAGCGAACAGGCGAAGCAAATCGCACTTGTAACTCAACAAAGATTGGCGACAATTGGAGCGGAGTTTCTTGTGTGATTCCTCCTCCGTCGGAATGACAAGATTGCGTAGAAACTTTGCGCAAAAAAACCCATAACTCACAACTCACAACTCATAACTCACAACTCATAACTCATAACTCATAACTCAAAACCCTTAGCCTATCCAGATTTTACTTTTCACCAAAGTCATCGTTTGTCTTAAATGCTGATTGCAGGCAATGAGAAAGATCAAAACCAAAAGACTATAGCCCATAATGGTATAAATCTCCATATCGGCCAGTAAAGTGGCTTGTTTGGTAACGGTTCCGAAGATCTTTTTCATGGCTAAAACATTGGCATTGTCTGCCGAATATCCTTTGGCGATAAAACTCTGTGTTGTTGCGGCAATCGTTTGCTGTGCTTCGGGGTTATCGCCTGTTACAAACTGACTGAGTTTTAAAAAGTGTTTTTTGTTTAAAAATACGGTCGCATTCTGCATCACGCAAAAACCAATGGTACTTCCCCAAAAACGTCCCGAGACCCCCACAATTCCAGAAGAAGCCGCCATTTTTGAAGGAACCGAAGAAGTCGTAAACAATATTAACGGAACAAATAAAAATCCCACTCCAATGCCTTGCAAAACATACGGAATGATAATATCCGACAACGCCACATCGGGCACAAAAAGAAACGTAAACCAAAAATGAAACAACGCAATAAGCGAAAAGCCAATGATAAAAATGATTTTGGTCGAAACGGACCTCATCAGAAAAAAAGCCGCCAGAACAAGTCCGATTACATTTCCTAGTCCGTTAATGTATTGCACGCCCGCTACACGCGACGGATCCCAATTCCAAATTGAATACATCGCCGAGTGACAAAGGCTCAGCGTTGCCCTGCTGATGTAGAAAAGGAAGAACAATAAAAAACCAATGCGCAGATTAGCATATTTAAAAACTTCAAAATTAAAAGTAGGTCTTTTTACCAAAAGCTCCTTAAAGATAAACAACCCTCCCGAAATCAGTGCAACGATAAGCGTAAGCACCATTTGAGAAGAATCGAACCAATATTTTTTCTCGGCATAGACAAAAAAGTAAGCACCGCAAAGAATTGCAGTTAAAACCAAAAAATAACTCATCCAGTCGATTTGATACAACGGGATTTTCTTTGTGATTCGGTGCCCACGAAAAGTAACTAAGATTAAAAAAACGTTCAAAACCTGTAATCCGCCGGAGACATACAGCATATATTTCCAGTCGTAATGATCCAGAAACCAAACCGCAATATTCATTATAAAAGGCGTCGACAACAACAACGCTCCATAATAAAACGAAAAACCAATGATGATGGCACTTTTAGAATTGAACTGCTCGATCAACAATTGTCGAATCGTAATTACCGGAAGCGCCATCAAAATTCCTTCGGCAATTCTCATAATTAAAAAAAGCGAAAAATTGGTAATATAGGCCGAGGAAATAATCGTAATTCCAATCAAGGAATATACCGCCATTAGGTAATTTTTGGCAGGGAAAAAACTAGAAAACCTCGCTTCGATTAAAATGGTCGCGAGCAGCGTCCCGTAAGTAACACACATAGCAAACTGCAGGTCTTCGGGTTCAATATCGAGAAAACTTGCCGCATAGGTCACATTTGACGTATAAACCCCCAATAAAATCATAGAATGCAGAAGACAGACAAACAAAATGATAATGATCGCCCACTTTGGAACCCAGGATTTAAAAATACTTTTATCTTCCATTCTAGTGTGCTGCAATCACAGTAATATTCATTCCCGCTCTTAAAAAATCGGTTTGTTTGTCGTTATCCTTTAACTGAATTCGAACCGGAATTCTTTGTTCGATTTTCACGAAGTTTCCGGTTGCATTATCCGGAGGAAGTAATGAAAATCTTGCTCCGCTCGCAGGCGATAATGACGCAATTGTTCCTATAAATGTTTTATCACTTACCGCATCGGCTTTGATTTCGACATGCTGCCCAACGGTTAGATATTGCAATTGCGTTTCTTTAAAATTGGCCGTAATCCATTTTTCCTTACTTACTATCGAAAGCAGAGACTGACCTTCTTTCACCAATTGTCCGGGCTGTAAAGTTCTTTTCCCAATCCATCCATCGTAAGGCGCTGTAATTATGGTATACGAAAGAAATAAAGCCGCATTATCTGCCGTGGCTTGTCTCGAAGCGATATTGGTTTGTGTGGTTGGCACATTTGCTTCAGCCACCGAAGTACTTAAAGCCGAAGTATGGATTCTGTTTTTCATCTCCTGAAAATGCGCTTGTGCCGACTCGTAATCTGCCTTCACTTTTTCTAATTGCTGAGAAGTCGCCGCTTCTTCACTTACCAAAGCTCTGTATCTTTCGTACTCTAGTTTGGTTTTCCAAAGATTCGATTTTGCAGCATCTAATTGCGCCTCATTAATAGCCGTCGCACTTGCTGTGTTTACCGCATTTTTCTCGGCAACCAGGCTATTTTGTCTTGCGTTCTGAACATCGGCAAGAGCCACATTCAATTTCGATTGATATTCTCTGTTATCAATAACAACCAAAGTATCTCCCTTGTGCACAAACTGATTTTCATTAAAACGAACTTCCTGCACATAACCCGTAATTCTCGACATAATTGGCGTTACATATTGCTCGACCTGAGCATCATTAGTCTCCTCATGATTCCTGTTGAAAACATAAAACCAAATTCCCAAAATAACACCGCTAATTACAAGCACACACGCAATAATTGTTATTATAATATGAAACGTTCTGTTTCTTCTAGTTTCATTTTTAATCTTAACCATAAAATCTATTTCTTTTAACTTAATTCTCCACCGGATTAAAATCCGGCGCTACCATATAAATCGTTTCTTCGGAACTAAAACCCCAAACTCTATACTCTATATTCTACACTCTATACTCTATACTCTTCACATCTAACACCTAACTCTGCGGAAGCATTCCCGCCGTACGCAAGAGTTCGTAATGCTTTAAAATCGCATCCAATCGTGTGGCAACTTTATTATATTTTGCCTGAAGCAAAGCATTGTCGGCATCAACCATTTCGGTAATTAAAACCAGTTGATTCATATATTTCAATTTTACAATACGGTAATTTTCATCGGCCAAATCCAAAGCTTTATCTACTACAACAAACTTTTCAAGAATTTCCTGATACTGTGTATGCTCTCTAAAAAGTTTGTCCTGAATTTCGTCTTTCAGAATCTCAGACTGCATTTCCTGCCATTTGATTTTGGTGTTTGCCTGGTCTATTTTGGTCTTGTTCTTATACAGAGACGAAAGATCGAAAGCAGCCTCAACCCCTACTTGCCCCAGCGTGTACAAATATGGATTGGGTGGAAAGAATTTGTAGTTCGGATAATAAAAACCATAGTTCCCAAAAAAATGAACCGTTGGCAGATAATTCCCTTTAACCAGTTTCAGCTCTGTTTTGCTAATATTCAGCTCCTGACTAGCAATTCGCATCTCCTCATTACTCAAAGCCTTATTCAGATAAAAATCATACGGATCTAAACCGTTCATTTCATCCAAACTGGCCGCCGTATCGATCGCTATTTCTTCGTTTTCCGGAAGTTGAATTAGAGTTTTCAGATCGTGAAGCGCAATTTTTATGTTTTTGGAATTTGTAAGCGCATTTAATTCACGATCCGAAAGCTGTAATTCGGCCCTGATAACTTCATTTTTAGTCACTGCCCCATGTTTTCGAAGCGACTGTACTTCTTTCAATCGGCTTTTCTCTTCTTTGATGTTTTCTTCAAAAATCTTTTGCAGCTCCATCATCTTATAAATTGCCAGATAGTTTGCCACCACTTCGAGTTCGACATCATTTTCGACCTTTTCTGTTTTTATTTTAGCAATTTCACTCTCCTGATTGGCAATTTTGATGGCGTTATTTATTTTATTTCCGGCGTAGATTGGCATTTTAAAAGTCGAATTCACCTCATAGAGTTCCGGAATCGCCTTTGTAACTTCTTTTCCGTTTAAAAACCCGTTTCCTTTGAATTCGGTAATATTAGTGATTCTGGAATACATACCGCTTAGTCGCACATCCGGCAATCGGAGTTCTTTTCTTTCTTTGATATTTTGCTCTGAGAGCGTAACCTCAAGTTGAGATCTGAGGATTTTTTTGTTGTTTTCTTTGGCCAGTTTCAAAGCTTCTTTCAGTGAAACCGAATGAACTTCCTGCGCTTTTATGCCGTTAAATGCTAATACAAGTAAAAATAAGAGCAGGATTTTAGGAAAACAATCGTTCGTAGAATTTGTTGTTTTAAGGAACATGAATACATAAATAATTTAAGCTGCAAAGTTCCTTCATTTTTCTCATTGACTGATAATTCTAAAAAGTCAAAAACATATTCATTTCGGACAAATGTTAAAATCGGATTTTTCGAAAACGTTATATTAAAACACTGGAAAACAATTTATTACAAAATAGATTTGGATTGTGATTTTTCACGCAGCTTTTAAAGAATTTAAGTCGATTTTTATTTTTCCCTCTCGCAGATTCCGCAGATTGAGCAGATTATTAAAGAGTTAAAAATTTACTTTTGCTCCAAAATCTCTTCACCATTTAAGTAATCGGAAGGTCTTTGTCCTAAAATCTTGAAAAATGTGTTACTGAACGTTGGAACACTATTATATCCAACTTCTTCAGCTACCTCTTTCACCGAAAGCTTTCTTTCTAATAACAACTCGATTGCCTTTAAAATTCTTCGAATAGTATAATATTGAATGAAGGACATCCCCAGATCTTTCTGAAACAAGCGATACAAAGAGCGTTCGCTATATCCGAATTCATGTGCTACATCAGCAAACAGAATAGTCTCTCCCAGATTATTCTCGATATGACGTAAAATCTTTCCAAGTCGTTTGTCTTTTGGCTGCGGTAATCCCAAAGGCAAATTGGTAGTACATATTTGAGGCAGAATCGCTTTTATAGCTTTGGCGATGGTAAAGTTTGGAGTTCCTTTCTCAAGATCGCCATTCCATCGATTCGTAAAAAGCATCATTTGAAGCAGTAAATTATTGACCGGATAAATTCCCTCGTTTTTGTAAAACTCGTTTTCGTCTTTTTCAACCGGAAAATAGAGGTTTCGCATCGTAACATTTTCCGACTTCGGTTCAATGCTGTGTTCCACTCCACTCGGAATCCAGATAAAATGACGTGCCGGTAAAAAATAGGTTTTGGTTTCGGTCGTTACAAAAACAACATCTCCTTCAGCATACAATAACTGTGCTTTATCGTGTTTATGTGTAGGTACAAACAACTCCCCCATCAAATCGTGGTGACAGTAAATGCTTTTTTTATCGGCATCTACTTTTTTGATGTAATACTTATCTAATTTCTGACCGGAATATTCCATTGGAGTTTAATGCAATGCTTTTTTACACATTAAATATAAGAAAATTAAATTCCAATTGTTTGAAATTCCAAAGTTGGACCATTAAGACTTAACCGCAAAGTCCACAAAAAGTAAAACGCAAAGTTCGCAAAGCTTAATAGTTAAATTTATCCACATATTACTTAGGATTTAAATCAAAGGAGAATCTTTATAAACTGTGGCTAAAAAAAACTTTGCGAACCTTTCGTAAATCTTAGCGCACTTTGCGGTTAAATACAAAAAAAAAGCCTTTCCATTAAGAAAGGCTTCTTCCAATATTGCGGTCTGGACGGGACTCGAACCCGTCTCGTCCCTAGACGAGATGACAGACATATATTCTAACTGGCCTTACCTTTCTTATTGCTGATCTTGAATTAAAGCTTCAAGCGATTTTCTATTTAACTTTTTCAACCGCAACTCTTCAATCAAAGCCTCTCTTTTAGTATTAAACACCTTCGAGTAAACCAACTCCCATGGACCTTTATTTGAAGTATATCTGCTTTTATTTTCATTATGATACAATAGTCTTTGAGGAATATTTTCACTGAAGCCCTTGTAGTAAACATCAAAAGTTTTAGAATAAATAATATAAACGTAAAACATAAATGAAAATCTTATTTAAAAAAAAAAGCCTTTCCATTAAGAAAGGCATTTTTAAATTTAAGCGGTCTGGACGGGACTCGAACCCGTCTCGTCCCTAGACGAGATGACAGACATATATTCTAACTGGCCTTACCTTCTTATTGCTGATCTTGAATTAAAGCTTCAAGCGATTTTCTATTTAACTTTTTCAACCGCAACTCTTCAATCAAAG
>NZ_CAGKLC010000104.1 GCF_903469665.1 Flavobacterium sp. UGB4466
CTCTTGGTATCAAAATTCCATTTTAGATTTGTCAAATCATCATCAAACTCATTTTCTAAACTGTAATCATTTTTAAAAATTTCGTCTTTATTCCAAATTTTCTCAAGTTCTTTAAAATTTAAAATAGAAAAAAAAGTATTAATTACATGCGGATTATATGCTCTGTGTGCAATCATTCCTCCGTCCCGCACACCACATACTGTATAATCTTCAGACTTCATTTTATTGATAATGTCAAAGACAATCCCTGAATCCTGAAACAAAACATCTTCATCTGCCATGATCAGCCATTCAATGTTTTTATTTTTAAGCATTTTCATCATATAAAAAATGCTTTTTAGACCATGCATTCCATTTCTACCATCTATCACATATTTCTGAACATCTTTCGGAAAAAACGGGGAGCTTTTATCATATAAATCAAAATTTATAACCGTAGAAAGTATGGCTATATTAGACCTGTTATCTACCATATTTTAAAGTCAAATCTATTCATAAATTTCACCAATTCTTTATCCTTAATATTAGGAATCAAAATTCGATTTATTTTTTTACCTGATTTATTTTTATAATTGGAATAATCATTATTTGCTATCAGCATTCCTAAGCAATCTGACTCTTCTATCACTTTAAGTGTGCTTTCGTTATATGATCCATGAGGTAATGCTAAATACTTTACTGATTTTGCAACCAATTTATCTAGTTTTTCAATTGAAAAACTTAACTCTTTTTTCTGTTCCTCATAACTTAGATTCCCAAAGGGATAATGATTATGAGTATGTATACCGATATCTATTAATGGATGCTCAGACAAACGTTTAAGCTCCTCATCGCTTAATGATCTGAAATCTTCATTATCGTGAAAAGGAATTTTATTTAAACTTTCAAAATCTAAAAACCAAATTTCCTTTTCTTCATTTGATAGTTTGCCCATAAGTTTGTTTAAATCGCTAAACGAATGTGTTTGTTTGGATACTTTTTCTTTTACATCAGGAAGATAGAAAAACGGATCACAGAAGTTATAGTCAAATACAAAACGATCCCACCAAAACTCTTTTTTAGTATTTATATTTAATGTCGTTACAAAAATTGTAGCCGGTATTTCATACTTCTCCAATAGGGGTAAAGCATTTGCTAAATTATCTGCGTATCCATCATCGAATGTAATGACTATTCCTGTCTTCTTTAATGAGTTCCAATCATCAGATAATCTAAGAATCTGATAATTTTCCTTAAAATAATGAAGTTGCTTTTCAAAACTAGCAAGATCAACAGTTAAGTATTGCAACTCACTTCTAACTTCATTACTGGTTCTGTGATACATGGCAACAAAAACCGGCTTACCATACAGCAATCGGTTTTTGAGTTTATTCAACTTGTAATATATACTTTTAAATTTAGCTTTCATTAATTAGATAAATCTCTAAATTGTTTTTGATGGTTCAATAGCCAAATATCTTCTTTTTGAAGACATTCCAGAAACAGTACATTACTATTTCCTTTCCCAAAATCATCTTCTACATTTTGAACTTTATGTGAATCAATAACAGCAAGTGATTCCATTATACCTTCTTCAGAATAATTTGTATTGATTATATCAGCATGAACCGCTCTGTTTTGCTGACGGGTTCCGATATTAATAATTGGAATTCCATAGTACGGAGCTTCTCTGATCCCTGCGCTGCTATTACCAATAATGAATTGGCTATTTTTTAATAGGGTTAAAAAATACTCGAAACGCAAAGACGGAAAAATTCTGAACCTCTGATTTTCTTTTAATCTCTCATAAGCCTCAATAATAAATTGACTACCCAGATCGTTGTTTGGAAAAATAACAATATAATTATGGTTGTCCTGCAATAAAGAGGATACAAAGTTTTCGGCATATTTTTGCATTTCTTTGATTTCTGTAGTTACGGGATGAAACATTACGATTGCATAATTTTCAAAATCAATCTTATAATATTCTTTTACCGTTATTAAATCCGGCAACTGATCAGAAAACATAATATCAAGATCAGGAGAACCAATTGTAAAAACAGATTCTTTAATCTCTCCCATTTGTATCAACCTTTTTGCCGCCTGTTTGTTTGAAACGAAATGAATATGACTTAGTTTACTAACACTATGGCGGATTAATTCATCTACAGTTCCTGAAACTTCACCTCCTTCAATGTGCGCTACCAGAATATTGTTTAATGAACCAACAATTCCGCCCGCTAAGGTTTCGACTCTGTCTCCATGAACAACTATCATATCCGGACTAATGGTTTTGCAGTAACCTGATAATCCTTCAATAGTTTTTGCAAGAGTTAAGTCCATTGTTGTTTCATGGGTATGATTTTCGAAAGTAAAAACATTCTTAAAATTGCAGCGTTCTATTTCGATCAGCGTATAACCGTATTGTTCCTGCAAATGCATTCCGGTGACAAAAACAAAAACCTCAAATTCAGATTGTTGTTCTAAAATTGAAATTAGTGATTTTATCTTTCCAAAATCAGCGCGGGTGCCTGTAAGAAATAGGATTTTTTTCATTTAGTGGTGATCAGTTTATTCGACTGGGAAAATATTTATCCCTATAATTTAAGAAATACTTTTCTATATTAAGTGTCATAAAAATTCCGCATAAAACACTTATGATACAGGTAAGAAAAAATATAGAAATCTGATTAAAGAATTTATTTAAAACAAAATTATTTACTAAGGCAAAGAAAAAATTTACGAAACCATGTATAATATAAATACTATAGGAGGAAAATCCAATCTTGCTAATAATATTTACTATTCTGTTTGAAAATAGGCTATCAAGTTTTTTATTTACTTCTGTACTTACAAGAAAAAACACAAGTATAATACTAAATGCGATATAAAGAAGTGAATACCCAAATGTTCTTACGAAAAATGATTCTTCAAAGTCTATAAACGGTGTAAACATAAGAGCTAAAAATGAGATTATCATTAATCGTATTCTATTTGACTCAAAAAAATGCGTTAGCTTCTCATTTTTAAAATAATATAGGTATGAAACAAAAACTCCGGCAAATAGTGAATCCATTCTTAAATGAGACATTGTAAAATTTTTATCTCCATTTTCAGGAAAATAAACATTACTGACAATTCTTAAACACAATGATAAAAGTATCATTAGAAAGATCAAAACCTCAAACTTATCTGTTTTACTTGCTTGATTTGGTTTTAAACTAATCCAAGCATGTTTAATAACGAACCATAATAGTACGGCAAAACCAAAATAAAAATGTTCTTCGACTGCTAATGACCAACTAGCTGTATAAGCATAACCCCACGCACAAACATAGTTCTGAATGAAAAACATATCTGATAAGAAACCTTTCCATTCAAATTGATGTTTAATAATCTTAGGGGTTAAGTATAAAAAATAGGTTAAATAGTATATGGGATAGATTTTAAATCCTCTTCGTACTAAAAACAAACCTGGTTTTATATTTCCAAATTTTAGATACTCTTTGAATAAGAGTCCTGAAACAAGAAATCCGCTTAAAACAAAAAATAAGTCAACGCCTATCCAGCCCATTTTTGTAGTCCAGTCTGTTATATACTGATGGCGCATTAAGACCAAAATAATTGCGATCCCTCTTAAAAAATCAAGTTCTCTTAATCTAATATTTTGCTTCAAAATTAAAAATTGGGGTTAAAAAGTAAATGGTATTGTAATTAAAAACTAGTTTATATCCTCCCAATTTAATTGCTCATCATTTTCAATATCTCTTGAGGCCGTTTTTCCTATCAGATCATTAAAATGTTCTGCCAGTATTTTACCCGTTCCTGGTCTTTTTACCCAAATATTTTCTTTAGATAATTTGTCGCCTTTTTTTATTGGTGCTATTGCACAAACAGTAGCAAAAGCAAAATCTATCGTCACTTGTTCTTCTTCAGCAGGTTTTTTTGTGCCACCACGCATCAATGCAATTTCGGCACTTGAAATAATTAGTTCCTGACACGCTTTTTCATCCATACTACAAACAATATCCGGACCTGTTCGTTGCATATGATCTGTGAAATGTCTTTCCAGAATACTAGCACCTAGGGCTACAGCTCCTAAACAGGCATTATTGTTTAAGGTATGATCACTTAAACCAAATACCTTATCCGGAAATGCTTCATGCAATTCTGTCATGGCACCAAAACGTACTAAATGAATGGGTGTTGGATATAGATTTGTGGTATGCAAAAGTGCAACAGGAATAGTATGTTTATCAAAAATAGCCACTGCTTTTGTAATACTTTCAATTGTATTCATTCCTGTACTCAAAATTACCGGTTTTCCAAAAGAAGCTATATGCTCTAATAACGGATAATTATTGCATTCTCCAGAACCAATTTTATAAGCAGGGATATCAAACTTTTTTAATCTTTCTGCTGCTGCCCGTGAAAATGGTGTTGAAATAAAAATCATGCCTTTGCTTTCAACATAATTTTTGAGTTCTAATTCATCAGCTTCATTCAAAGAGCAACGTTCCATAATTTCATAAATAGAAACATCTGCATTACCCGGAATTACTTTTTTAGCGGCTCCGCTCATTTCATCCTCAACAATATGGGTTTGATGTTTTACTACCTCGGCACCTGCTCGTTTTGCTGCATCGACCATTTCTTTTGCAACTTGCAAAGAACCTTCGTGATTAATTCCAATTTCGGCAATAACTAAAGGTGGAAAATCTTGTCCAATTCTTCGTCCTGCAATTTCTAGATAGGGTTTCATAAATTAGTTTGTTAATTAGGGCTTTATATATTTGTGGAATAAAAACTCGGCGAAATCAAAATCTTCCTGCGTATCAATATCAACATTGGCAAAAATATGATCTATTTTGAAAGGAAAAGCATCTTCCGAAATAATTATATCTTCAAGAATTAATGATGCTTTTGTGATATATAACAACCCGTTTTCAAAATAAATCGGTTCCATATCCTGACTTCTCTGACCAATTTTGTAATTGTACGGAACAAACTTTTGATCTGTTATTTTTCCGAACTTTTTATAGTTTCTTGAAACAGTAAATAAACTATCGCTGTCTTCCTTTTGATAAATTTCAAATGTTTCTTTTAGCAAACTTTCCGGACGAACAGGGTTTGTAGGCTGAAGCAGTACCACATTCTCTACTTCATGATCAATATTTTGTAAAACATGTTTTAATGCCGAAGCTGTCGCCTCATGATCTCCCGAAATATCTGCGGGTCTGTCTATTACCTTTGCTCCGTATTCTAAAGCTATTTTTTTTACATTTTCATCGTCAGTCGAAACATAAATTTCTTCAATGATAGCGCTATTTGCCTTAGCATACATAATACTGTGTGCTAACAAAGGGATTCCTCCAAGCAGTTTTATATTTTTTTGAGGCAATCTTTTAGATCCTCCACGTGCCGGAATAATAGCGATCGTTTTCATTTTTAATGTTTAAAAGAATTGCAACAATATTATTTTATGGTTTCCAATACAACTTTGTATCTTCCTGCTCCTGATAAATTTTATATTCTCGTATGGATAGTCTATTACTATTTTTGATTATTTTAGGAAATGCCAAAATTAAATCTATTGTTGCCAAAAACAATGCTTTCAAAGCTTTAAAATCTCCCTTGAAAACTCTTAATTTAAGCTGCATCCAAACAGAATACGTTATTTTTTTTGGAATGACCTTAAGAGGATAAAACAAAAAATACAAATACCAGCCGGAACGCAATGACCGTCGCAGGCGTAAACTATAATCGGCATTATTTTTTCTGGATTTTAAATCTACTCTATGATTTACTAACACTTCCGGTAAATAATAAATCTTCCATTGTTTTTTAAATAACTGAAATGACGCAAAATCTTCTTCTCCATAAAAAACAAACCATTCCGGATAATCAGGAACATCTCGCCAGGCAGACATTCTCCAGACATTAGCTCCACCGGCGAAACTTTTCATTTGATGTAAAACGTCGTCACTGGTCGTTATTTCCGGTTCTTGTAAACTCCAATAGATTCTAAAACTAAAGAGTGCCACATTAGGATTCTCTTCAAAAGCTTTTTCTATAATTTCTAAAGGATTTGTGGTAATAAAATGTAAATCATCATCAATCGAAATGGCAAAATCAGTCGTAACCAAATCCATCATTCTGTTCCGACTATAGATCAGTCCTTCGCTTTTATTGTTCCGAATTAATTGAATTTCCGGATAATTCTTTTCAATCAATGAATACGTTCCATCTGTTGAACCGTCGTCACAAATAATACAAGATACATCTTCTCTATCCAGTAAATGCTGAATTTTACGCAATGTAAAATTCAGATCCTCTTTTCTGTTTTTGGTGGTAATGAGAATAGAAAACTTCTTCTGAATGTGCATTTACTTAATAATTTCTAATCATTGGTTGTGGTAACTTTTTATATCGCAAGAATATCTTTTTCATCCATTTGACTGAAATAAATTTTACAAATATTCTGTTTTTTACAAAATACAAAACTGGATTTAATTTTATATTTTTATTAAATCCGCATTGAATTATGTCCGTACTAGAAGCTTTCGGAACAGACATCCAGTCCTCTAAAGTATTTCCTAAATGACAGGCGTAATTATCCTGAGTTGTTACTCTCCAGTAATTTTTCTTAAGAGGTGATTTATCTAAATACCCCTCACTGGTTCCTCCCATCTTAAAGCCTATATAACTTACGATTTCATCAAAAATATCCTTTTTATAACTTGCGACAAAATGTCCCGAACCAATCAACACTTTTAAGTCTGGACTAATCTCCAAACCTAAATTATATTCTAAATAATCCTGATTATAATTTCTATCCCAACCAAGACTGTCATAAAATCTAATTAAAGCTTCTTTGTTTTTTACGGGAATAAATTTTAATTTTTTACTGAATAAATTATCCCAGATAACATTTCCACAATTTTGTTCATACATTTTAAACTGCGGTACAATGCCTACCACTCCCGCATTAGGAATATTTGTAAAAACTTTTACTGTTTCAGATTGCCAGTTCGGTAAAAACAATACATCTGAATCTGAAATTGTAACCAATTCTATATGATTCCCCGCCAAACCTTTCAATATCGCATTAAGTTTTCCTATGTTATCAGTATGAATTAATTCGTGTATTTTATTTTGCTTTAAAAGAAAATCTAAATATTCTTTTATAATTGTATCACTTCCATTATTAACAATAGTGATAAATGTTTTTTTGTGAACGGTAGTCAATAAAGATTCCAGACAAAGTTTTAAAATTGCAAAACTATCTTTAAAATAACCTTCCTGATTAGGTATGTAAACAGGGATTATGATCTGATGAATAAATTCAGAATCTTTTTGTGGTTCATCTTTAAATGGATTAAATCCTACCCGCATCTTATTTCTTAAATATAATTTTCAGTTTATGAAAAATCCTTTTTTTTAGTTTTGCTAATTTTAGAGAAACGGTATCATTTTTAATCTGTTGCTTAAAAAATACCTTATTCTCCCTAATGACTTTAGGAAATTCTCTTTTGATCCCAAAATAGATACCTTGCTTTTTTTTATTTAAGAAAGTAGAATCTGAATCGCCATACTTTGTCTGATACAGTGATTCTATTATTTTCCAGCTGTTAACAAGACTATACGCTTTTTCGGTGGTTTGCAACAAACTTAAATTCTCACCGGACACATTATTTCGATATAAAACATAAGTATTACCGGCAAAGATTATTTTACTGCAATTCGATAATACTCTAAAAAAAAACTCCCCATCATCGTTCATTGTTAAACTTTCATTCCAGTCACCTGAAAATGTTATTAGTTTTTTATTCATTAAAAAACTGTGTGAAGGAAAAAAGCCTCCATGTAGACCTATCAAATCAAAATATTCTTTTGCAGAATCAAAATTTCTATAATCAGGATTATTTTCATTCAATTTAAGGGTTTCGCCAATATGATCAAATCTTCCCCATTTGCATGTTGAAATAACAAATTCATCTTCATTCGACACTAGCAGAATTTGTTCTTCGAGTTTATTTGCAGCCAGTATATCATCTGAATCCAAAAACTGGATATAATCGCCTTTTGCAACTTTTAGTCCAATATTTCTGGAAACACTTGCTCCTTTTTTATCTTCTTTTGATTTTAATATCAGTTTGAATCTATTATCCTTTTCCTTGTAAAGCTTTATCGTTTCTTCTGTTTTATCGGACGAATTATCATCAACTATAATACACTCCCAATTAGAATAAGTTTGTCCAATTAGGCTGTCGAGTGTTTCACCAATCAAATGTGCCCGATTGTAAGCGGGGATAATAATAGAAACTAAAGGCTTATTCATCTATGGCTACTGTACTGTATAAATTGTTTATTGAATCTCTTATTCTTTCGTAGTTATAATCTTCAATAGCTTTGAGATGGTTACTTTTGGCAAATTGAACATTATTATCTTTATTACGGATAAGACCTAATATTTTTTCAGCTATTTCATCTGAGTTCTCAGGATCATTGATTATTTCTCCAAAATATTTTTTTCCTATAAGTTCTTTTGTGGCATTACCCGGATTGGATTGCAAAGGAATTACCCCAAGTAATAAAGCTTCTAATAATGAATTTGGCATGCCGTCTGAAAAATTATTTCCAATATAAAGAAATGCTTTTCCAAAATAATTATGAAGCTCCGACTGATTTATTCCTTCTATTATTTTAATTTTTCCCTCCAGTTTTGAATCTGATTTAATAAATTCTCTGACTTTTTCTCCTGCTGAAAAAACAGCGATATGAAAATCATCTAACAGATCAATTATTTTTTTTATAGCTTTTAAGGTATAGAGGGCTCTTCCTGTTTCATTATGATTGCCTTTTATCAGGATTAATTTTCTGGATTCTATATCCCGAAAACTTGTTTGAATATCTGTTATATGGTATCCGCCGCCTCCGGGAAGAGCTCCCAAAAAAACTCCCTTAAAATTATACTTTCTTGCTAGATCATAATCTCTTTCACAATCTGTTATTAAAAAATCAACTCTGTTTAAAACAGATTCAAGTTTCTGAATGTCATTTTTAAGAACCTGATGTCTAAAAATATCGCTTCCCCAACAAGAATAAATCCATTTAATCCCCTGATTTTTATTCATTGCTTTCAGTATGGGATAAGAGCAGTAATGCAATTCAAAACTATGAACTATATCGGGCTTAATTTCCTGTATAATTTTCTCGAAACCTTCATTGGCAGAAACTTCTAAATAAGGAATTATTTTATCATACGCCGAAGGCATCTTTTTCCTCAAAAAATATTCTCCTTTTATGTAGGGATATTTTCTTTTTTTCCAATCTACAAATTGACGAACATAATCTAAATTCTCTAGCGGTCCCCGATCTAAAACATCAAACCAATAAAGTTCATGACCTTTATCTTTTAAGTTTTCAATCCAACGGAGCACGTGGATAGACGGCATCGATACAAAAAGTATTTTCACTTGATCTATAGTTTTAACTTACTCATTAAATCTTTTTCTGTCTAAAACTTAAACAGCATCTTCTTAAACACTTTATAAAGGCATTCATCTGCATTGCTGAAAGATAAAAAAGAAGTAAATAACGCCATTCGGTCCATCTCAGTTTCCTGTTCTTTTTGATTGAAATTTCATATTCTAATATCAAATCCAACTGTTGCGGCTTACTAAAAAAAACCATTTTTTCAACAATACATTGTTTGTAAAAATTTTCGCTCGCAAGATCTTTTAATTTTTGATTATTCTGTTTTCCGGATATGGACGAACTGGAATATCTGATTAATAAATTACTCTCATTTATAGAGTAAATAGGTTTATCATCAGAAAAAAATAACCAAGCTGCATCATCACTATGCCAGGCTAGAGGAAAATCAAAAAAGCCATATTCCTGAAAAGCCCCTTTTGAAAATGTATATTCAGACAAAGAACTCCTTGTCAATCCTTTAAATCTTCTAAAATAGGAATCGGATGCTTTTTCCCATACCGGATTTGTAAATGAATGACTTATTCTTCCGTTCAAATTCATGTTTAATGATTTTGAAGCAAATCTTACCAGATTTGATTTTGTATGAAAAACATTGTAATGCTCATACCAGGACGCTACAACATTTTTCTCCAAAATATCGTCATCACCCAAAATCATTATCCAGTCTTCCTCTTTAACAAGGGCAATACAACGTTCCCAATGCTTCGCCAGTGATATTCCTCCTAAATTTTCCTCAAATATCTGGTAAACGAAATCAATTTTGTCCTTGTACTCCTCCAAAAGTAAAGAGGGATCTTCCGGACTGGCATCGTTTCCTATAAATACTCTGAATCTTTTATCTGTTTGCTCCGATAGTGATTTTAAGGTTTCTTCAAAAAAAATCAATTTATAATATGGAATTACAATCGCTAGCATTTATCCCTTATTTATTTTTCCGAAAATTGTAAACCCAAAAAAGGTTTTACAAAACAAATCAAGTACAAATTTTTCACTTTTAAGTTTTGCAGAAAACCCTTCTCTTTCTTTTTGTAAGTTGTAGTTTAATGCCCCAAAAGATCCCAGATGTTCTACAAAAAAATCGGCATGTTTTATACTTAAATAGTTGAATAGTCTCTCTTTTATAGTACCATCCAGTTTTTTTTGCCTGGACACTAATTTTATTCTGTAATAGAATCCTATAATATTTAAACATGATACATTTCCTCCATTCTTTAGAAGTGATATCCAAAACTCCCAATCCTCAAGACCATCGAGCATGTTATTATCATATCCTCCAATCAATTCCCAATCTTTCTTTCGGTACATTGCCGAGCAAAAAATCATATTATCTAGTGCCAACTCTTTGAGTGAAAATGGTGTCAGATTCCAGTTTCCTGTTTCATCACCAAATTTTTCTGCTTTACAATAAACAAGTTTTAATGACTCATCATTTTCAAATGCTCTTATAGCTAGTTTGATGTAGTCTTTAGCAATTTTATCATCTCCGTCAAGTGGCAGAATAAATTGGCCCACACTGTTTGTTATACCAAGATTTCTGGCACTGCTAACCCCTGCATTTTCCTGATAATAGTATTTAAATCTTACATCTTGTTCGATCCATTTTCTTACTATTTGTTCTGCATTATCAGAGCTTCCGTCATTTACTACAATACATTCCCAGTTTTCAAATGTCTGGTCTGAAACAGATTGTAAAGCTTCATCCAAATACTGAGCCTGATTATAACATGGAACCACTATAGAAACTATTGGATCTTTCATTTTTTACTATAGAAAGTTATTGATTTTACAAACAGTTTTGTTTCGTGCCATAATTTTAATTTAAATGGTGACTTTTTTCTAATTTTTAAATATTGCAAATAAACTTTTGGAGAGTATTTTTCTTTTTTAAAAAAATAGTCTTTATACAAATTGTTCTGAATCTCTAACAGATACTTTTCAAAACCTGTCTTTTCAAAAAAAGAAGTTTGATTTGCCAAAAGCAATTTGTTTTTTAAATCTTCGAATCGATTTATTTCGCTAAAAGAAACAAATTCTCTTC
Organism: Flavobacterium sp. UGB4466; assembly: GCF_903469665.1. GTDB lineage: Bacteria > Bacteroidota > Bacteroidia > Flavobacteriales > Flavobacteriaceae > Flavobacterium > Flavobacterium lipolyticum. The sequence continues at coordinate 11,519 of NZ_CAGKLC010000104.1, forward strand.
GTGATATTATCTTCTTTAGAAAATCTTGTGTCTCATCATCTCTTTCAAAATTGAGATTCGTCAGTAAATTAACTTTAATCTCCAGTGCAGTATTTGCTTGTTGTTCATTTCTTTTATGAGAAACTTGCGAATTGTGAACACGATAATTAAGTAAAACTTCCGGCAAATTGTACAGCTTTCCCACGGCTAACAATCTTGTCCAGAGATCATAATCTTCGGCTGGCTCTTTTTGGGTATCGTAAATTAAAGCAAATCTATCCAAATAACTTTTCCTCATCATTACAGTTGGATGTCCTATACAACAATCCTTAAGCATTGCCAATTTTATATCATCATGATCTTCAGGAACAACAACGATTTTATCTTTGCCAATTATCTTAAAGTATGTGCCAATAAGTACTGTTTCAGGATTTTTATCTAAAAAAGCAACTTGTTTAACAAAACGTTCCGGCAGACTTATATCATCACCGTCCATACGGGCAATATATTCTCCTTTAGCAATGCTCAATCCGAAATTCAGACTATTCGTAAGACCTGAATTTTGAGGTTTTACGATTAATTGTATTCTGGGATCATTATAGTTTTTTATAATTGATACTGTTGAATCTAGAGAAGCATCATCAATTATTATAAATTCAAAATCTGAAAAAGTCTGATTCAAAATACTATCTATTGCTTCCTCTATATAAAGTTCGCAATTATAGACAGGCATTAGAACTGATATCTTGGGGCTTGAAGACATTATTTCACTTCTTTTTCGAATAATTCTATATCTGATGCAACCATTTGTTTTACTATATCATTCAAATCAAATTTTGGTTCCCATCCTAAAACTGTTCTTGCCTTTGTAGAATCTCCGATCAACAAATCAACCTCTGTTGGTCTATAATAAGTAGGATCAACTTTTACTACTTCTTTGCCAATCTCAATTTGATATTTTGGATTCGAACAAGATTTAACTTTTCCAACTTCATTTTCATTTTCTCCCACAAATTCCAGTTCAATACCACATTCTAAAAATGCCATTCGAACAAATTCTCTTACCAGAGTAGTTTTACCGGTTGAAATAACAAAATCATCTGGTTTATCTTGCTGTAAAATTAACCACATCGCTTCTATGTAATCTTTCGCGTGGCCCCAATCTCGTTGCGAGTTTAAGTTCCCAATATATAATGCATCCTGCAAACCTAAAACTATTTTAGCTGTAGCCATAGTAATTTTTCGGGTAACAAATGTTTCTCCTCGCAGAGGCGATTCATGATTAAATAAAATTCCATTGCAGGCAAACATATTATACGCCTCTCGATAATTTACAGTTATCCAATAGGCATAAATTTTTGCCACACCATAAGGCGAACGAGGATAAAAAGGTGTTTTTTCGGTTTGTGGTACTTCTTGCACTAAACCATACAGCTCTGAAGTTGAAGCCTGATAGACCTTGGTTTTTTCTGCCAGACCTAAAATTCTTACCGCTTCTAGTAATCTCATGGCTCCTAAACCATCAACATTTGCGACATATTCAGGAGTATCAAAACTAACTTTTACATGAGACATAGCCCCTAAATTATAGATCTCGTCAGGTTGAACTTCCTGAATTATTCTTATTAGATTGGTAGCATCAGATAAATCCCCATAATGAAGAATGAATCGAACGTTTTCCTCATGAAGGTCTCTAAACAAATGATCAATTCGTTGCGTATTAAATGATGAAGCTCTTCTTTTTACACCATGAACTTCGTAACCTTTCTCTAATAAAAATTCGGCTAAATAAGCTCCATCCTGACCAGTAACTCCGGTTATTAATGCTTTTTTCATTTTCTATATTTTAACCCAATTTGTCGGGATTATGTCATTCGTATTTATGGAATCGTCATTGAACCATCGTTTTGGAGCAATTACAATTTTATTAGGATTTTTATTCAGCCATGCACCCCACCAGCTAAAACTACTATTTGCTATAATATTGTGCTTGCAAGATGCCATTAATTTTAAATCTTCAAAATTTGTTGAAGCATCATTAAAATCAATAAATACTGTTTCTTGTTTGGTCGAAAAATTTGCTTTTACCCAATCCATATCATCCGAAAAGACAAAATAAACAGGATTATATACCTTATTTTCAACCATCTCCAAAGCTTTGTTATAATATTCTTCTTTACTTGTATTATGCAATGGATTATTTATATAGTCTCCTCTTCGAATATGTATCGAAACAGAATTTACAGACTCAATTTTTGCAATTGCAGCTTTAGTCTCTTTTTTTAGCAGTGTCCGCACTTCAAAATCTTCCCGAATTTCTTTTTCATACTTTATAAAATATTTCTCTGATTGGAAATAACCTTCCAGAAATATAATATCTCCTTTTAAATGAATCAGATCAGAATTATATACAAAATCGACTTCTTTATAA
>NZ_CAGKLC010000105.1 GCF_903469665.1 Flavobacterium sp. UGB4466
GCTTGTTAATATGTGCTATAAATTTATTTTTAAAAGCATTGAAATGAAGTTTCTCTTAGTTATCTTGAGTTATCAACATACTTATATTTTGTTAAAGGATTAATTTCTAAGAGTTTTTGTATTTTAATTAACAACGGTTGACAACCTGAAATAGATTCATTTTGTAGATAAGTTCATATGTTGATATTTGTTGAAAATGGCATTTTTGATATTGATAACTTTTCCAAAAATTCCTCAAACTTTATTAGGTTATTTCATTTGCGTTTTGGATTAGGTTTTTTTTCGACACAACCAAAAAAAACTTCTTATTTTCTATTCTAACTTATTAACAAATAATGTTAACTTAAAGTTAATTGAATATCAACGAATTACGAATTGCTATTAACACTTCAAAATTTTAACAAATATTATGATTATTCTTTATTGGTAATGAGATAGTTACAGAGTTGTTAATAATGTTAATAACTGTTAAGATTTTGATAGTATGATAGTTACAAAATTTGTTTTTTTGACTGATTTTACGAATGTGTATCAATTATAATTGAGATGATTTATGGAATGTTTATAAGTGAGCAGAAAAAAGAAATTCGTGAAAATTGATGTAATTCGTGGCAAACATTTATTAATTGAGTAAATTTGTACCACACAACTTAATAGTATAGAAAAAATGAAAATTTCGATAGGAAATGACCACGCAGGACCGGATTACAAAAAAGCAATTGTTGCAATGCTGCAGTCAAAAGGATATGAAGTAACCAATTATGGGACTGATACAGAGGCTTCTGTAGATTATCCTGATTTTGGCCACCCGGTTGCAAGTGATGTATCTGAAGGTAAAGCTGATTTTGGAATTGTAATCTGCGGCAGCGGAAACGGAATTGCAATGACGGCTAACAAACATCCAAAAGTGAGAGCTGGTTTATGCTGGACTAAAGAAATTGCTTATTTAACACGTTTACACAACGATGCTAATATTGTAAGTATTCCGGCTCGTTTTACCTCTATTCCTCAGGCAGTTGAGATTGTTGAAACCTTTTTAACAACTGAATTTGAAGGCGGAAGACATCAAAACAGAGTGAATAAAATTGCTTGTCAGTAAAAAGCCAAAAAAATTCGGTGCTTCGCACCAATACTAAATATATAAGCCGGGTGGATTTTTAAAATCCATCCGGCTTTTTGTTGATTACATAGTTATATATTTAATTTACTGACTGAATTTACGTTAATTAGGTAAACTTACTAACTGAATTTACATTAATTTAGTCAATTAACTGACTGAATTAATGTTTTTTTTATATTTGTATCCTAATTATAAGTCAATTAGAATGAAAACGTATTTAAAAAGAGCGCTTGTGAACGAGTTTAAGAAAAAGGTACTACCTAATAAGGTTTTAATTTTGCTTGGAGCCCGTCGTGTTGGCAAGACAGAGTTGATCAAAAGTTATTTGGAAGAAATTTCATCTGATACTTATTTGCAGCTTAATGGAGAAGATATTAATGATGTAGCTTTATTAAAAGAACGTTCTGTTAATAATTATAAAAGATTATTGTCGGGTATTGATTTACTGGTTATTGATGAAGCACAAAATGTTCCGGAAATTGGAATGATTCTTAAATTGATTGTGGATACAATTGAAGGAATTAAAATTATAACTACAGGATCTTCAATGTTTGATTTAAGTAATAAGTTAGGCGAACCTCTGGTAGGAAGAAAAAATACAATTTACTTATTTCCATTAGCGCAAATAGAATTCTCTGAAAGGGAAAACTATAAACAAATTCGTGAAAATTTAGAAGAAAGATTACTTTTTGGTGGTTATCCAGAATTGATTCAATATGATAACTGGGAGGATAAAAAGGACTATCTTTTTGAAATTATCAACTCATATTTATTGAAAGATATTTTAGTTTTTGAAGGGATTAAACATGCTGATAAAATTTATGATTTACTTCGTTTGGTTGCTTATCAGGTTGGTAAAGAAGTTTCTATACAAGAATTGGCTAATCAGTTACAGTTGTCAAAAAATACGGTTGCGAATTATTTAGATTTACTTTCTAAAGTGTTTGTTCTTTTTAAAGTAGAAGGATTTAGCAGAAATTTACGCAAAGAAATTGTAAAGTCAAGTCGTTGGTATTTTTATGATAATGGTATTCGAAATGCTGTTATTAACAATTTTAATACTCTAGCTCTAAGAAATGATGTTGGTGGTTTATGGGAGAACTATTTAGCTTATGAACGAATTAAAAAACAGCAATATCTTAAAATTAAAACCAAAAATTATTTCTGGAGAACTTATGACCAGCAAGAATTAGATTGGTTAGAAGAAAAAGGAGAAAAGCTGGAGGGATTTGAATTTAAATGGAGTGAAAGTAAAAAAGTAAAAATTCCAACAGCTTTTGCAAAAGCGTATCCTGATGCTGCTTTTGAAGTGATTAACAAGAGTAATTATTTAGATTTTATTAGTTAATTTTAGATAAACCAATACAATCTGAATGAAAAAAATAAACGAGAATTTTATAATAAAAGAAGATTTACTCGTTTTATGTCTAAAGAATAACATGGCTAAGAACAATCCAACTGTGCCGCCAATGGCTTCCAGAAAAAACAAGGTGTTTTCCGGGATTCTTCGTTTGTTTTTCCGGGCTTGATATTTATCATATCCCGCGAGAATAAAAACGGTGATATTTACAACTAAAAAATACGTTAATAAAACTTCCATTGGCTAAAAATTAAAAACAAAGATATTATTTTAGCGGAGTGATTGATTAATCTAATGTCGATTTTGAAAGACAGATTATCTCATTTTCTAATCCAGAAATTATTTCATTATAAAGTATGACTAATATTCAATTTATTGCCAAGTCTGTTCCAACAGCAGCAATTAACATTCAAAACACGGTAAAATTACTAGAGGAAGATTGTACAGTTCCGTTTATTTCCCGTTACCGAAAAGATACAACCGGAAATCTGGACGAAGTTCAAATTGAGCAAATTGCGAAACTTCAAAAGGAATATGAAACGATTGTAAAACGCAAAGAAGCGGTTTTGAAATCTATTGAAGAACAAAAATCGCTTACGCCGGAACTGAAACAGAAAATTGAACAAAGTTTTGATTTACAGGAGATAGAAGATTTTTATTTGCCTTTTAAAAAGAAGAAAAAAACAAAAGCAGATGTTGCCCGTGAATTTGGTTTAGAGCCATTGGCAAAAATCATTATGTCAGAGAATGATGTTGATGTTGATTTTATTTCAACACAATACCTGAACGAAAATGTGATTAATGAAGAAGCTGCCATGCAGGGTGCACGAGATATTATTGCAGAATGGATAAACGAAAATATTTATGTTCGTAAACAATTGCGAAGATTGTATCAACGCAAAGCAGTGATAGCAACTAAAGTTGTAAAAAAGAAGAGTGAAGAAGAAGGGGCTCAAAAGTTCAGTCAGTATTTTGAGTGGGAAGAGCCATTGACAAAAGCGCCTTCACATCGTTTATTAGCAATGCTTCGTGCTGAAAATGAAGGTTTTGTAAAAATGAAAGTGGATGTCGATTTAGATGAAGCTTATGATATTATTGATGAAATCATCATTAAAAAACAAAACAGTACCACCGCACATTTACAGTTAGCGATTGAAGACAGTTACAAACGACTGCTAAATCCTGCTATTGGAAATGAGACTTTACAGGAGGCAAAAGCAAAAGCAGATGCTAATTCAATCCAGGTTTTTGCAAACAATTTAGGACAGTTATTATTAGCGCCGCCTTTGGGTGAAAAACGTATTTTGGCTATAGATCCCGGATTTAGAAGCGGCTGTAAAGTGGTTTGTTTGGACGAAAAAGGAGATCTGTTGTATAATGAAACGATTTATCCTCATGCGCCTCAAAATGAGGAAACCATGGCAATCAAGAAGATACGTTCTATGGTAAATGCGTATCAGATTGATGCTATTTCTATTGGAAATGGAACTGCATCGCGTGAAACAGAGTTTTTCATTAAAAAAATAGCGTTCGACAAACCGTTACAGGTTTTTATTGTTTCTGAAGCAGGAGCGTCGGTATATTCAGCATCAAAAATTGCGAGGGAAGAATTTCCAAATTATGACGTTACGGTTCGTGGATCGGTTTCTATTGGAAGACGACTTTCAGATCCGCTGGCCGAATTGGTAAAGATTGATCCAAAAGCAATTGGAGTTGGACAATATCAACACGATGTGGATCAGACGAAATTAAAAGAAGAATTAGACAATACGGTAATTCGTTGCGTAAACTCGGTTGGAATCAATATCAACACGGCGAGTAAACATTTATTGAGTTATGTGAGTGGAATAGGAGAGAAGCTGGCTGAAAATATCGTTCAGTATCGTTCCGAAAATGGTCCTTTTGAGGACAGAAAACAACTGAAAAAAGTGCCTCGTTTAGGAGATAAGGCTTATCAGCAGGGTGCGGCTTTTATTAGAATTACAAATGCTAAAAATCCGCTGGATAATTCGGCTGTACACCCGGAAGCATATCCAGTTGTTGAAAAGATGGCAAAAGATCTAAAACTTTCGGTAAATGAATTAATTGCTAATAAAGAGAAAACAGCCCTTATTAAGGCCGAAAATTATATTACTCCTCAAATTGGGTTATTAACTTTAAAAGATATCATAAAAGAGCTTGAAAAGCCTGGATTAGACCCGAGAAAGTCGGCTAAGGTTTTTGAGTTTGATGCCAATGTAAAATCGATAAAAGATTTGAAAACCGGAATGATTTTACCTGGAATTGTGAATAACATAACCAACTTTGGCTGTTTTGTTGATATTGGAATTAAAGAAAGTGGCTTGGTTCACATTTCTCAGCTAAAAGCAGGATTTGTGAGTGATGTAAACGAAGTAGTAAAACTACATCAGCATGTTGAGGTTAAGGTTACCGAAGTTGATGAAGACAGGAAGAGAATTCAGTTGACGATGGTTTTGTAAAAAATCCAATAAAGAAATTCTAAATTTCAAGATGGGATTCAAATTAAGGAGGTATCATAAAAATTAAAAAAGTCCCGAAATTTCGGGACTTTTTTATGCATTTTAACAATTATTTTTTGATTACTTTTTTGACTGATTTTCCAATTTCATTCGAAATTTCAAACATATAAACTCCAGCTGCTAAATGCGAAATATTTACAGTGGTAGATAACGTTTTCAATTCTTTAGAAAGAATGACTTGACCATTAAGAGTGAAAATTTTTAAATAATTGTTATTTGATGAATTCAATTCAATTGTAACAAAATCTTTGGCTGGATTTGGATATAATTTCAAAGATGTCTGAGTTTCAAAATCTTCTGTTCCAAGTGTTCTAACTTCTGTACAAGTACTTGTTGAGGTACAGCCATTTTTGGTTATTTCGACAGCATAACTGCCATTTTTTATTGGCTTAAATGTAGAATTTGTTTCATTTGAAATAACGGTATAATTACCATTATCACAAATTAACCATTTGTAAATAGCGCCAGTTTCAGCAACTGATAGGATTCCGTTATTATTTGTAACGGTCAAATTAAGACTTTTTACTGTTACAATTTGCGTTGCTGTTGCGGTATTGTTATTGGCGTCTGTTACTGTCCATGTTACAATTGTATTCCCAATAGGAAAAGCTGTGGGCGCATTATTCGTTACCAATGCAACAGTGCAATTATCAGAGGTTACAGGTGTTCCCAGTAAAACATTTGTTGCAGTACAATTTGAAGTTGTATTTACGGTTACATTTGAAGGTGCAGTAATGATTGGAAGCGTTACATCTTTTACCGTTACAATTTGCGTTGCCGTTGCGATATTGTTGCTTGCATCTTTTACTGTCCAGGTTACGGTAGTATTCCCAACCGGAAAAACAGTTGGCGCATTATTAGTTACTGAAGCGACCGTGCAATTATCAGAGGTTACAGGTGTTCCCAGTAAAACATTTGTTGCAGTACAATTTGTATTAGTATTGACTGTTATTGATGCTGGAGCTTTTATTGTTGGCAAAGTGACATCTTTTATCGTTACAATTTGTGTAGCAGTTGCAGTATTATTATTGGAGTCTTTTACTGTCCATATTACAGTAGTATTGCCAATTGAAAAAGCGGTTGGCGCATTATTAGTAACCGAATCAACAGCACAATTATCGGAAGTTATTGGATTTCCTAAAAGAACTCCAGTTGCAGTGCATCCGGAACTTAGATTTACAGAGATATTTACAGGAGCTACAATTGTTGGACTTTCCAAATCTGGGATTAAATTTATTTTGAAGGTTTTTGTTACCGTTGTTAAATCGGCATCTGTAACGGTGCATGAATAATCTCCAGCAGTCAACTCAGTAATTTTGGATGTTTTTTCTCCGTTAGACCAAAGATAGGTGTATGGGCTTCTTCCTCCATAAACGGCTATTGTAGCAGAACCTGTAGAACCTGCACAAGTGATGTGAGTTGGCGTAATCTCCGAGGTTAGTGGTGTAGGAGTGTAAGTTCCTTTTAGTCGAATTAAAGAAGCAGAATTAGTATTTCCTCTGTAAGCAGTAAAATCTCCGCCTATTGTTATTTTACCATCGGATTGCAGATTTATAGAATTAACAGAAGTAGAAGAAGAACTATTAAATTCTGATGCTCTAGTGTCTATGCTTCCATCAGCATTTAAACGAATTAAGTGTACAGATTGGTATCCTTGGTAGCTATAAAAACTACCGCCAACTATTATTTTTCCGTCTTTTGGCAAGGCTATAGATAAAACAGAATTGCCAAATCCAGATCCAATTTTAAAGGAGTTGTCTTTGCTCCCATCAGCATTTAAACGAATTATATAATTTTGATTCGCCCCTTGAAAGTAACTAAATTTACCACCCACAATTATTTTACCATCAGTTTGTACAACGATAGAATGAACATCGCCTATTGTATAAAGGCTACCAAATCCAGTTCCAATATTAAAAGAACTGTCCTTACTCCCATCAGCATTTAAACGAACCAAATAGTTTTGGCTAACCCCTTGGTAGTTTTTAAATTTACCACCAACAATCAGTTTACCATCACTTTGCAGAGCTACAGATAAAACAGGAGCATCAAATCCAGTTCCAATATTGAAGGAGGTATCTACAGTTCCATTAGTATTTAAACGAATTAGATATCTAGAAACAACCTTTTGATATTCAGTTATATCACTTCCTATAATTATTTTTCCATCAGGTTGAACTACAATTGAATTAACACTGTCTGAGTCATCATAAGCACGGATGAAACCACTTCCTGTGCTAAAAGAGTTGTCTTTGCTTCCATCAGCATTTAAACGAATCAAGTTTTTTTGAGGAATACCTTGATAAGCATTAAAGTAACCACCCACCATTATTTTTCCATCTGTTTGAATAGCTATAGATTTAATGATACCTTGAGTACCATTATAAGAATAAAAAAAACCGGAGCCAATATTGAAAGATGTGTCAATGGAGTTGTCCGTATTAAAACGTATAAGATTACTTTGAAGAGTTTGTTGATAATTAGTAAATTTACCACCAACTATTGTTTTTCCGTCGGTTTGTTGCGCAATTGCATAAACAGTACTGTTAAATCCATCTCCTGTTTCAAAAGTAGTATCTCTGCTTCCATCACTATTTATAGATAAAATATTATTTACAGTAATACCTTGGTAATCATTAAAATATCCTCCTGTAAATATTTTTCCATTTTGCTGCACAACAATAAAATTAATACGATCTGTTTGCCCGATTCCATAACCAGTTCCTATATCAAAAGAAGTATCTTTGGTTCCGTTAGAATTTAGACGAATCAAATGATTTTGAGAAATTCCTTTATAGTAAAGAAATGCACCCCCAACTATTATTTTACCATCAGGTTGTAAACCTAAAGCCGTTACAGACGGAGCAAATCCAAACCCTGTCAATATATCAAAAGTTTTGTCTCTTGAACCATCAGGATTTAATCGTACTATTCCATTTTGAGTATCATTAACATATCTCATAAAATATCCACCTGCTACAATTTTTCCATCAGGTTGTAATACAATACTATTTACTGTATCATCAAATCCTGAAGATACGTTAAAGGAAGCATCTTTACTTCCATCTGTATTCAAACGAATTAGATGGTTTTGAGATACTCCCTGAAATTGAGTAAATTCTCCACCGACAATTATTTTTCCATCATTTTGTAAAACTATAGTTTTTACAGTAGAATTAAAACCAGTTCCAATATCAAATGAAGTATCTTTAGTTCCATCAGCATTAAGACGTATCAAATATTTAGTAGCGATTCCCTGATAACCTAAAAATCCTCCTCCAACTAATATTTTACCATCTTTTTGTTTTACCATGGCAAGTACGGTAGAAATGCCATTTGGATTATCCATAAAACCAGTTCCGCAATTAAATGTAGCATCTTTGCTTCCGTCTGAATTTAAACGAATTATATAATTTTGTGGGAATCCTTGAAATTTTGTAAAAACACCTCCCAGAATCATTTTTCCATCATCTTGCAGAATAATTGAAGATATATAATTAGAATACATCGAGTTACTAAAACCAGCACCAATATTAAAACTTGTATCTTTTGTACCGTCTGGATTCAAACGAATTATATTATTAGAAGAATTGTCTCCTCTATAGGAGCTAAAGGCACCCCCTATTAATATTTTTCCGTCTGGTTGTGTAGCTGTACATAAAACACTGCCATTTGAGAATCCCTGATATGATCCATATTCATGTTCAACATCAATTGAATTTTGGGCATCAATTGTTAAGAATTGTAAAAAGAAAAGTAATAAGAGTAAAGGTTTTTTCATATAAAATAGTTTTTCCAAATATAAGGATATTTACATACAACTTTTCTTATATAGAAAAGGCTATCACAAAAAAATCCCAAGCTACACTGTAACTTGGGATTTTAAAATTTTATAAAGCAGTAAATTATTTTACTTCTTCCTCTTCTTTTTTAGCAGCAGGAGCAGATTGATCGTCCTTAGCAGCATTTTTGAATTCTTTAATTCCGCTTCCTAAACCTTTCATTAATTCCGGAATTTTTTTACCTCCAAAAAGTAATATCACGATACCTACTATTACAAGGATTTCTGTAAGACCTAATCTTCCCATGATTGTTATATTTAATGCCGAAGCAAATTGTTTTCTAAATTTTAAGCAAAGGTATATAGAAATATACGAACAAGAAGTCTTTTTAGATTAAAATATTTGTTTCAGGCAGCGTTAAATATTTTATAAAATAGTAAAATAAGTGTATTCGTTCATTTTTGTCCCGCAGCAACTAGACGATTAATTGTTATATTTGCTCGTAATAAATAACCATAAATGACCAGGAAAAAGTTCAATTTCAGGAAAAGTTTATTCATTAAGAACCGATTGGTAATTTTGAATGAGGATACTTTTGAAGAAATTTTTTCGTTCAAACTTAATTTAATGAACGTTTTTGTGACGTTTACTTTGGGTGGAATTTTTTTGATTTTAATTACTACTTTCATCATTGCTTTTACACCTTTGCGCGAGTTTATCCCGGGGTATTCTTCCTCTGAATTAAAAAAGAATGCGACAGAATTAGCCATAAAATCAGATTCACTTGAAACTGCTTTAAAGAAAAATGAGGCCTATATAAAAGGGATTCAGAAAGTTTTAAGAGGAGAACTGGAATATGCAAAATTCAATAAAGATTCTATTTTAGCAGAAACAGCTGAGCCTTCGGAGGTGGATATGAAAGCTTCGGAAGAAGAAATTAAATTAAGAGAAGAAGTAGCCAAAATGGAGAAGGAGTCGGGTGAAAAATCCCGAAATAAAAAGAAAAGTGACAAGAATTAATACCTCAAACAATGTCTATTAAGTCAGTAGCAGCAAAATTATTTGCCAGCACCATATATTATCAAACTAAGGCCTGGGCCAATAAACCGGTCGAAACCCAACAAGTTGTATTTAAGAGTTTAATACACAGTGCCAAAGAAACTCAGTTTGGAAAAGATCATCATTTTGATAAGATAAAAACAGTTCATGATTTTAGAAAACGCGTGCCTGTTCGGGATTATGAAGATTTAAAGCCCTACATCGATAAGGTGAGAATGGGGGAAAAAAACATTCTTTGGAAAGGAAAACCGCTTTATTTTGCTAAAACTTCCGGGACAACTTCCGGAGCCAAATACATTCCGCTTACCAAAGAGTCAATGCCTTTTCATATTGAAGCATCCAGAAATGCGATTCTGCATTACATTTATGAAACTGGAAATGCTGATTTTGTTGATGGTAAAATGATTTTCCTTCAGGGAAGTCCTATTTTAATTGAAAAATACGGAATCAAATTTGGAAGATTGTCAGGCATAGGGGCACATTTTGTACCAAAATATCTTCAAAAAAACCGAATGCCATCCTGGGAAACCAATTGTATTGAAGACTGGGAAACTAAGATTGACGCCATTGTTGAGGAAACGATTGAACAGGATATGACTATTATTTCGGGAATTCCGTCATGGGTCCAGATGTATTTTGAGCGTTTACAGGAAAAAAGCGGCGGTAAGAAAATCACGGATTTGTTTAAAAACTTTCAATTGTTTATTTACGGAGGTGTAAATTACGAGCCGTATCGTGCCAAGTTTGAAAATCTGATGGGAAGAAAGGTAGATAGTATTGAACTGTTTCCCGCTTCAGAAGGCTTTTTCGCGTATCAGGATTCTCAAAAAGAAAAAGGGATGCTGCTGTTGCTGAACTCGGGAATTTTTTACGAATTTATCAAAGCAGATGAATTTTTTGAACCAAATCCAAAAAGTCTGACCATTGGAGAAGTAGAGACTGGTGTTAACTATGCTTTGATTATTTCGACAAATGCGGGGCTCTGGCGTTATAATATTGGAGATACAGTACAGTTTACTTCCTTATTTCCACACAAAGTTATTGTTTCGGGTCGAATCAAACACTTTATTTCAGCTTTTGGAGAACATGTGATTGCAAACGAGGTCGAAAATGCGATGAAAGAAGCCACGCAAGGAACCAAGGTTGTAATTAATGAGTTTACAGTTGCCCCTCAAATAAACCCTTCAAATGGATTACCGTACCATGAATGGCTGATTGAATTTGAAACAGAACCCGAAAATATGGACGCTTTTGCAGAAGCAATTGACAGTTCGATGCGAAAACAAAATATTTATTACGATGATTTGATTACAGGAAATGTTTTGCGTAAAGTTGTGGTAAGTAAAGTTTCCAAAAACGGATTTCAGGACTATATGAAGTCACAAGGAAAATTAGGAGGACAGAATAAAATCCCAAGATTATCAAATAATAGAGATATTGCTGATAATTTAAAAGTAAAAATATAATGAAACAACAGTTTAGTAACACTGATGTTTTATGAAAGTATAGGTTTTAATCACTACTTTCGTTGATTGAAGAATACAAATTAAATCTTCTTCCTAAGAAGATTTTAAAATAAAATAAGCATGAAAGAAACCAAACATATATCAAGATCAAGAGCACAGGAATCGTCTGCCGCTATAGAAAAAATGTACATTACAATGCGTCACTTATTCAACCGTGGTTTTTATAAACCAATGGGAGTTTCAGGAGATAGCTTACGTGAATCATTACTGGCATTACGTCCGGAGATATACGGAAATATAGGGGAAGAAAAAGTAGAACTTAATGGTCTTTTATACGTAATAGAACGTCTTCCGATAGGAATTGAGCAATGTCGTTTCATTAATTTAACTTCAGACGAAGGATATTCTAAATCACATTTTCAACCCATTGTTCCTCCAAAAAGAAGAAGAAACTGTTATCGTATTGATGAGGAGCAAATGAATGTTGAAATCACTCGCGGGCGATCAGACATTTATGATATTCTAACGCATTTGACTTTTATTTTCATCGAATCACATAAAATTAAAAACAGAGTTTTATTAGATGATGGAGGAGAGGTTTCCCGCGATTGGATGAAATTAGAACAAGCCGTATTGCAAACCAAGAAGCTTTCTCAAATAGAGAAAGAAAAAGCAATTTCGCATGTTGCTAATATTCTGGCAAGAACTTTTGAAGAAGTTTTAGACATTTATGACGCTTTTGGATCAGAGAATGCTCCAGATCGTTTCCTTCACGTTATTTACTGGTTAGGAAAACTGGCGATTGAAGAAGTGATTGACAATAATAAACGTACTATTACTTTTAGTCCGGTTTTAAGAGAACGTTTAGGGCACCATATTCACGGTGAAATCTGGGCAACGAACATCAAGGAAGTTCTTAAGGCAAACAATCTGTTAAAACGTCCAATTCATGTGATTAGTGCAAATATGCACAGTGTGATGAATTCAATTTTTGCAACACCGTTGTTGAAAACAAAATTCAAGGAGAAGTCTGATTTTTATATTTATGAAGAGTTAAGTAAATCAGGTGCCAAAGAAATTAGAGGAGTTGTAGAAGAGCTGGCGTTAAAAAACGGAATGATTTCGCTGCCGGATAGCTCTGGAACGAATATAGATGTTCAGATTTTTGATACGGCTAAAATTGACTGGGGAAAAACAGCCTTCCCAAAAGCAAAATTAGAAGAAGAAAAACCGGTTATTATTGTAATGGATTATGCATTTGGAGAACAGGCGTATGAAACGATTGATGAACTTTTGAAACCGTATAAAAAAGATACCTTATTGAACGTAAAATCGGTTTCGATAATGGGTAAAGCCGGAATTCTGGAAGGTGGAAAAGGAGATATTATGATTCCTACTGCACACATAAATGAAGGAACTGCGGATAATTATTTCTTTGAAAATGAATTAACAGGAGCCATGTTTGAAGGAAATGATATTGCTGTTTTTGAAGGAGCTATGGTTACTGTTTTAGGAACATCATTGCAGAACAGAGATTTGTTGAAATTTTTCCACGAATCTACCTGGGGTGTAATTGGTCTTGAAATGGAAGGTTCTTATTATCAGAAAGCGATTCAGTCTGCTTCAAAAATCAGAAAAAGTGTGCCACATGATATTAAAGTTCGCTATGCTTATTATGCATCAGATAACCCATTGGAAACAGGTAGCACATTAGCTTCAGGTGGATTAGGTACAACCGGTGTAAAACCAACGTATTTGATTACCATTAAAATTTTAGAGCAGATTTTCAACGTAAAATAAAACTTATAAATGAGTACAAAAGTATCCCAAAATCAAGAGGATCAGGAGATTGACTTAGCCTTAATTTCAAAAAAAGTAAACCATTTTTTTCAGAGAATTGATACCTCTATTTTTAGGGCTATTCAGTTTTTTATTCGAAACTGGATTTTGGCAGCAGTACTCATTTTGTTAGGTTTTTTGGCGGGATGGTATTTTGATGCCAATCGAGAATCGTATGATAATAAAATTATAGTTGCACCAAATTTTGGAAGTGTAGATTATTTATATGCAAAAATTGACTTAATTGATGCAAAGATTGCTTCCGGAGATACTGTTTTCTTAAAAAATATTGTTGGAATCTCAAAGCCAAAAATAATTTCAAAAATTGAAATTAAACCAATCTCGGATGCTTTTAAATTTGTAGAAGATAAAGAACAAAATTTTGATCTTATAAAATTAATGGCCGAAGATGGTGATATCAATAAAGTATTAGTAGACAACGTTACAAGTAAAAACTATACTTTTCATACGATTTCATTTATTTCTAAAGAATTAGTAGATGATAAAGAAGTTATAGAGCCGTTATTAAAATACTTAAATAATTCGGAATATTTTAGTTCGATTCAAAAAATAGGATTCAAGAATTTAGAACAGCAAATTGCTCAAAATGATACCATTATTGCTCAGATAGACCATGTTTTGAAAG
>NZ_CAGKLC010000106.1 GCF_903469665.1 Flavobacterium sp. UGB4466
TTCGAATCCTTCTGCGTTCACAAAAAGCCACTCTAATCGAGTGGTTTTTTTGTTTTATATAGTTTTCGTGGATAGCTGAGCCTGATAGTGCATCCCGATTTTATCGGGACGGTCGAAGGTTCGAATCCTTCTGCGTTCACAAAAAGCCACTCTAATCGAGTGGTTTTTTTGTTTTATATAGTTTTCGTGGATAGCTCAGGCGGATAGTGCATCCCGATTTTTATCGGGACGGTCGAAGGTTCGAATCCTTCTGCGTTTACAAAAAGCCACTCAATTTGAACATGCTCCAAATAGTGTCTAACTTTTTGGGGTATGTTTACTTAATTGGGGTGGCCTTTTATTTTGTATGGATTTTAGGGATATAGCTCGGTAGGAGAGAGCAGATCAAAAATGTGCAAGCATTTATTGCATCATGCCCTTCATTTATTACATCAGATGCTTCAATTATTACAATTAATTACAGGTGAATTCTTGTTAAATCATATTTGTTGCGAATTGCAAGGTTCCGAGAAGGGTAAACCATTGTGAGGGAAATAAAACTGGGATTATTCCAAACCAAAAATGAATCTTGCATCAAAACTGTAACAAATGAGTCTAACTAACGTCTTACGTGTTTATTATCAACCAAAAAAATAAATTTACCAATGGAATTAATCATTAAAAACCTGGACAAAAAGTACAGTAATGGCGTGCATGCACTGAATGATGTGTCACTTCATATTAAAAAAGGAATGTTTGGGTTACTTGGACCAAATGGAGCCGGAAAATCTTCTTTGATGCGAACACTGGCTACTTTGCAGGATGTTGACAGCGGTTCAGTTACTCTTGGAGACATTGACGTACTGAACAACAAAGAAGCGGTTCGTAAAGTTCTGGGTTATTTGCCACAGGAATTTGGCGTATATCCAAGAACTTCAGCGGTGGAACTTCTGGATCATTTAGCGTTGCTGAAAGGATTTGATAAAAAGTCTGATCGTAAACAAATCATAGAACAATTACTGGTCAAAGTCAATCTGTGGGAACATCGAAAAAATGCTGTGAGCAGTTACAGTGGAGGGATGCGCCAGCGTTTTGGGATTGCACAATGTTTAATAGGTAATCCACAGTTGGTTATTGTAGATGAGCCTACTGCAGGATTGGATCCTGGCGAGAGAAATCGTTTTTATAATATCTTGAGTGAAATTGGTGAAAATACTGTGGTTATCCTTTCTACTCATATTGTTCAGGATGTTCGTGAACTTTGCACAGAAATGGCGATAATGAACCAAGGAAGAGTTTTATTTAGCGGGAATACTGATGATGCTTTATTGCAAGTGAAAAGTAAAGTTTGGGAGAAAAAAGTAACCAAACTGGAATTACCTGAATACCAAAAAGACTACAAAGTCATTTCGAATAAATTAGTTGGCGGACAACCTTTGATTCACGTTTTTTCGAATACAAATTTGAACAACGGATTCAGTCCGGCAGAGGAAAATCTCGAAGATGTGTTTTTCGCGAAATTAAACGAATTAGTTTAAGAAAAAAATGGTGGACTACCAGGATTATAGAAAGTTAGTCTGGTAGCCCCTCAGTATTGAAAAACGTCAATCTTTTATCCCTTTTTAAACAAAAAATTATGTGGAAATTTATACGATATGAATTAAAATATTGGTTGCAAACACCAATGATATGGATCTTTTTATTCATTAATACCCTGATCGTTTTTTTTGCGGTAGGATCAGAGCAGGTTACCATTGGCGAAAGCATTGGTAATATACACAAAAATGCACCTTTTGTAGTAGAACAATTCTACGGCATACTTTCAGTGATTTGTTTATTGATGACCACAGCTTTTATGAATGCCACGGCTAACCGTGATTTTCAAAGTGGAATGTATCAATTTATATTCTCCTCCCCGATCAAAAAGAGGGACTATTATTTCGGAAAATTTATTGGAGCATCGATTGTTTCGGTAATTCCTTTACTGGGTATTTCTCTTGGTGCCCTGATTGCCCCAATATTAGCTCCCATTTTTAATATGTGTCCGACGGAAAGGTTTGGCGAAATCATTTGGTCCGGACACTTGCAAGGTCTTTTGGTTTTCGGAATTCCAAATGTCATTATTTCAGGTGTATTACTATTTGCTTTAGCGATTATTTTTAGAAGCAATATTGTATCCTTCATAGGGGCTATGCTTATTTTGGTATTTTATGTAGTCTCTTCCGGATTTACTAAAGATATTCATAAAGAATGGTTAGCCAATTTGCTCGACCCTTTTGGGCTTCGTCCGTTTAAGATTATGACCAAATATGCCACTGTTGCTGAAAAAAACTTAAACGCAGTCTCCTTGCATGGCGATTTATTAACCAATCGTTTGCTCTGGATAGGAGTAAGTTTGATTATTTTAGTGGCAGTTTATTTTAAATTTTCTTTTAATGCTAAAAAAGAAAAAAGTAAAGAAAGTAAAACAACAAAAGTATCTGAAGTTCCTTTTGTTGTTTCAAATAAGGTATTTGAAACAACAAAAGCCGATGTTTTTTCGATAAGTACCTTTTGGAATTTGGTAAAATTTGAAACTAAATCCATTATCAAAAATCCGACTTTTATTATCATTATTTCCATTGGAATGATTAATCTGATTGCAAGTCTTACGAGTTTTACAGGCCGTTACGGAATTGCTCAGTATCCTGTTACTTATGATGTAATCGACACTATAAGAGGTGCCTTTGGTATTTTTATGATTGGATTTATTACTTTTTATACCGGCGTTTTAGTGTGGAAAGAACGCGATGCCAAAATCAATGAAATTCAGGATGCAACCCCCATCAGAACGGGTACTTTATTCTCCTCCAAATTGGCAGCTCTTATTATTGCTTTAGCCATTGTTTTTGGCTTAACAATAGTTGTTGGGATTATTTCACAAACAGCTCATGGGTATTACAATTACAAATTGGATGTTTATTTTAAATCAATAATGTTGGTGTCTTTGCTGAGTTATTCTTTTATGGCGGTAATCTCTCTGTTATTTCATTATTTAATCAATAACCGCTATATCGCTTATTTTGCTTTCGTCACTTTTGTTATCGTTAATAATTTCATCTGGGGATTGCTCGAAATCAATACCAATATGTTGAATTTTGGTAACACACCAGCCATTACTTACTCGGACATGAATGGGTTTGGACCTTTTGTTTCCTCTACCATTTGGTTCAACATATATTGGGTATTGTTTTGTTTGATCTTGTGTTTTGTCATTACGGTATTTTACATTCGTGGTAAAGAGCAGCAATTTAAATACAGATGGGTAAATGCAAAAGTACAGCTTAGAAAAAATAAGATTTCGATAGCCATTAGTTTGATTGCATTTGGACTTTGCGGTAGTTTTGTTTATTACAATACCAAAGTTTTAAACACTTATGATTCTTCAAAAGAACAGGAGAACAAACAAGTGGAGTATGAGAAAAAGTATAAAAAATTTGAAAATTTGGTACAACCTCGTTTTTATAAATTCAATTACACGATTGACCTCATGCCCGAACAACGGAACATGACTGCAAAAATAGAAGCTTGGGCAAAAAACAAATCTAATGTATCGATACGAGAGCTCCATTTCACGTTGCCACAATTATCTGATAGTTTAAAAATTAGTATTGCCGGAGCAAAATTGAAGCTAAAAGATTCCCGTTTAGAGTATCAGATTTATGAATTAGATAAACCTTTATTGCCAAATGATTCCATTAGGATTAACATCGATGTAAAGAAATGGACAAAAGGATTCGAAAACGAAGTTAGTTTTACACAACTGACACAAAACGGAACCTTTTTCAATAATTCAGATATTTTACCTTCTTTCGGATATAATAGTGACGTGGAGATTTCAGATAAAAACAAACGAATCAAACTGAAATTACCAAAGAGAGACAGAATGCCAAAACTGGATGAGGGAAATCTTTCGGCCAGAGCCAACACCTACCTCGGAAATGATTCGGATTGGGTTGAAGTGAATACTACGATAAGCACATCACCAGATCAAACGGCTATTGCTCCGGGATCATTATTAAAAACCTGGGAAGCCAACGGAAGAAAGTATTTCACTTATAAATTGGATCAAAAATCATTGAATTTTTATTCCTTTATTTCTGCAAAATATGAAGTAGTGCGCAAAAAATGGAATGGCGTTGATTTGGAAGTTTATTATGATAAGGAACATGCCTATAACGTTCCGAATATGCTCAAAAGCATGCAAAAATCATTAGAATACTATACGAAGAACTTTGGGCCTTACTACCATAAACAATGCAGAATTATCGAGTTTCCAAGATATCAAAGTTTTGCACAAGCTTTCCCGGGTACTATGCCTTTTAGTGAGGGGATCGGTTTTATTGTGGATTTACGCGAAGTAAATAAAGATGATATCGATCAGGTTTATTATGTCACGGCACACGAAATGGGGCATCAGTATTGGGCACATCAGGTTTGCGGAGCCAATATGCAGGGAAGTGAAATGTTTAGCGAAGGTTTCGCACAATATTCTGCCTTGATGGTTATGGAAAAAGAATATGGGAAAGACAAAATGAAAAAGTTCCTGAAGTATGAAATGGATCGTTATTTAAGCGGTCGAAGCTCTGAACTTGAAGGAGAACAGCCTTTGATGAAAACCGAGCATCAACAATACATTCACTATCAAAAAGCAAGTGTCGTTATGTATTATTTGAAAGAAATGATTGGGGAGAAAAAAGTAAATCAAGCGCTGAAAAATTTGGTTGATGCTTATGCTTATAAAAACCCGCCGTTCCCAACTTCGATAGATGCCGTAAGTGAATTGCGAAAAGTAACTCCCGATAGTTTGCAATATTTAATTTCGGATATGTTCGAAAACATTACCTTATTTTCGAATCGAATGCTTGAAGCCAAGTATAAAAAAGTAGGGGCTGAGTACGAAATCACTTTAAAAACGTCTTCAGAAAAATTAAGATCGGATGCACTTGGAAAAGAAACTCAGGTACCGGTTGCGGATTATATTGATATTGCCGTTTTTGCAGAACCAAAAAATGATTCTGGTTTAGGAAAAGTTTTGGTTTACAAAAGATTGAAAATAACAAAAAAAGACAATGTTTATGTTTTTAGGACTAAAGAGAAACCTTTTGAAGCTGGTATTGATCCCTACAATTATTTGATTGATCGAATTCCGGATGACAATTTGAAGAAAGCAGAGGATTAATTTTTTAAGCAAAACTGCTAAAATATCGATTTAATTAAAAGATTTTAAATGAATTTTACCCTTTTTTTAAGGGTTTATGTTAATTCGAATGCTTGTGCGTTCGCAAAAAGCTACTCAAATCGAGTGGCTTTTTTTGTTTATATCAGTTTCAACTACATAGTTCGGGATTGATACAAAAAATGGATCAGGTTTAAAAGTTGGTAATTTTGAAAAACTAAGCTAAGTGGAGATAAACATTAGCAATGGGTTCAGCCATTGTAATAAAGTAAATCTAGTAGAGAATAACAAGAGATCGCGACAGTGCTAATCTCACCAGATTAAGCCACTGGCAATAATCGAATCGAGAATAGACCAGGAGAAGTAAAAAAGGGTTTAGCTAGGATGAATGATCCTACTTTGTTTGGAAATAGAATAGCTAAAGGTTTTGAAGAGTATTCTTTTATGAAATCAGTAATTGTTGACTAACATATCGAATCTTGCAGCTAAAAAAATCAAACTTTATACAAAAGCTAAAGTTGTATAAAGTTTGATAGTATTTTAAGAATGCTTCTTTTAATTCTCAATAAACACTCCTATTTGTTGCAGATGTTTTTCGGTTTGATATTTATTAAAGTTATTCCATTTCGGAGGTGAACTTGTTTTTTTTCCGTACATAAGATCCAAGCAGACGTTATTGTCTTTATATTTATCGTGTAAAACAGCCAAAATCTTAAAGAAAAACTGATCCAGTATAACAATGCCTTCAAATTCGGATTTTAGTTCATTATAATTACTATCTGATGGATTTAGTAATTGCAATAAGGTTAGGATTGTGTCTTTTTCAGTCTCAGTGATTTCGGTCAGGTAGCCAGTTTTTAAGGTTTTGAATACTAAATTGTTCCAAACCTTACTATCATGTCCCCATTGAACGTCAGGTAGATTTAAGGAATGTTCGCAAATTAGAATAATCGAAAAAAGAACATCATTTAAGTATTCTGCCGGAAATTCGTCAAAACTTCTGAATTCAAAACCGCTTTGGTACATTTTCTCCTGATTAAAATCCAGACCCACTTCAGAAAGTAATTCGTACTCCATTTCTGTCTCAATCTGGTCGCGCCACCAAATATTATCTTCTTTTTTGAATTTTAGCAATTTTCTAAAGTCATCCACTTTATAGGTTAGAATTTTGCCTTTAGGCATTGCTTTATTAAAAGTTCCTACACCGATGTAGCGTGACATGGCATTTCTCATAGAACCTAGAGTAAATTTCTTGTCCAAACTATAGGTGTTGCTTATCACTCCCATAATATCAGGACTTCCAAGGGTGGCGATAAAAAAAGGCTCGAACCATTGCAATAAATAAATAGCATTGGCATGTGTTTTATTAAAATCACTATAATCGAGAATCCGGCTGTCTTTTGTTAGCGAGGGTAAAGTAATGTGAAAATGATATGTTCCGTTATTAAACAAAACAAGATTTTCCTGGTTGGTCATAAACATGTTAAGGCCATTGTTGTAATCCGGAAAATTTAATTTACCATTAAGTATTGCTGAGTCATTAATTTTATCAAGAAATAACTTTTTGGTTGCCTTTAATTCTTTGCATGAATCAGCTATTGTTCGATTTTCAAAATATTTAGTTACAAATTCTATAGAATCACCATCGAAATGAACAGATCCCATCGTTTTGTTTCTTTGGGTAATCATGCTTTGAATATTGTATGGTTGATCTTCAAGGAAAAGTTCCATAATGGATTTTCCAAGATATTCCGGATTTTCAAGTGGTTGTGTATTTGCTTCAGCGGATTCGGTAGTAGGAACCAATGATTTTACGGGGGATAATGTTTTGTGCTGATAGTTTATATCCAGTTTTTCCAGCGAATGACTGTTCATCATTCTGCTCACTTTATAGCTCTCGTTTGTGTCAAAAGCTTTTTTAAGTACAGGTGCCAAACTTTCTGGTTTGTAGCATTTTCGATAGTCAATGCTGTATTTTTCAAACCCAATTTTTTTTTGTATAAATTCACCAGAAACTATTAGGGATTCTTCAAATTGCATGTAGGTTTCGTTTTCTAATCCAATTCCCCAAAAATATTTTTTTGTCTGATTGTCTTTCATTTATACTAATTTTCTTTTTTAAGGTTGTTTTAAAGTGTTTATTTTTATGCTAAACTAAGAAGTTCATCTACTGAAATTCTGAGTCGTAAGATCTTTTAACAGATAAGACCTAATGGCTTGCATCTCTTAAAAAAGCTTTGTTTTGTTTGTAAAATGGTATGAATTAATAGTAGTCTGGGAAGTTGTGTACTTGTATCGATTGAAAAATTGATTAAATAATTTTATAATGAGGGTATAAAATTATTATTCTTGTTAATTATCTTTTTATCAATTGTTTAAGTAAGCGTATAGCCGAATTACAACTCTTGCGATTTCTGTTTTTTTCAGGTTGCGAAAGTAGTTCTTTATTATGTTATTTCCAAACCGTTAAAAGGTTGTAAATCAGTAATGTTTGGTTATGCGGAGAATTGAAGGTATTCTTTTTATTTATTCATGGTAATAAAATACGTAGGAGGAGTATAATTCGTCATTCCACCAGTCTTTTCTAACTTCTGAAAAATAATTATAATTAAGTTTTCCTGCCTGTGATTGCAGGGGATATAGGACTACGCCATTCTCTCGATAGGCCAGATTTAAATTTGTTTCAGGAACAACGGGAACGATATGACCAGATAGTCCTTTTTCTCTTCTTTTGGCACAAATTATTCCTATTCCACCATTGGTATTTACTTTGTTTTGAATTTCATCGGGAGTAAACATTCTTTCCCAGCCAAATTGAGGACCCCATTTTAGAAACCAATCGTGTATAGCACTGGAGTAAATGCGTTCAACGGTTTGCTCAAAAACAGCTTCCACTTCCTTTCCTTGCACTATTTTTTCGAGTGCTTCTTCAGTCCACCAAACAGTTGGGAGATAAACGCCGCTGAAATAGCAATAATCATAAGAGTAAACATTACAGTAGGTATCTTCTACTGTCCTTTGATATCTAATATTGGTTTCGACATCGAGTTTATCGATAAGTTGGCTAATGCTTTTTTTCTTACTGGAAACATCTGTTTGATCTCTAAATGGAATGCTGGAATCAGAAAGGGGTCTTTCTTTCATGTAAACAGAATCTAAACGGGATTGGGGATCCGGTAATAAATCGGCTTTTTTTAGTTTACTATCCCATGTTAGATGTCCGTCTAGTGTTAAGGGTGTGGTTTCTGCTGTATATTTCTCCATCTTGACTGCTTATTATGAACTAGCATAACAGGGGAATCAATTGTGTCCATAGTGTTACTCGGCTAGGTAAAAAGTAAATATAAGAATTTTAAGCTTTCCAATATGTTTTTTTACCGCCCCAAAGGTTAATAGTTGAGTTAATCGAATAAATAGGAGACGGACATTTTTTTATATTGAAGAAAAAAGAGTGTAAATGATTAATTAATAATGATTTATGATTTTGTTGAATTTTGTTATAAGAATTTCGGGCAATATCTGTTCTGGAAAAATAGCAACGCCCGTCTTATCATGCTGTCTGGTTAGTTTTTAGAGAGCTAAAAGGCAAGGGAGCAAAGGAAAATATCATGCAGACAGGTTAGATTTAGAAGTTTGATTGGATTAGCTTACGTGGATTTGTTTATATTTACTTCTTTCAATATATATTTATCATGAAATTAAGTTCTTCTTCCGCTCATACTTTATTTTTTCTGTTTGGCCTTTTCTTTTATGGACTTTCTTCAAATGCTCAAAATGAATCCTATTCATCTGAGGATAACGAAGAAATTGCCGACACCACTTTTGTGAATTTAAAAGATTACAGTAGTGATTTCGTTTATGATATGAAATATGCTACAGAAGATAATTTTTTGAAGGCTAAAGTCTATGATTGTGCCGAATGTTTGTTGCGTTATAAAACGGTAAAAGCGCTGATAGCGGCGAATAAAGATTTTATGAAAGATGGGTGTAAGATAAAACTTTTCGATTGTTACAGGCCATTATCGATTCAGAAAAAGATGTGGGAGATTGTATCGAATCCGGAGTATGTGGCAGATCCAAAAAAAGGCTCCATCCATAATAAAGGAGGAGCCGTTGATATAACTTTAGTAAATGCGAAGGGAGAGGAGCTGGAAATGGGTACTAATTTTGATTTTTTTGGCATTGAGGCCAGTCATAATTATAAAAAATTTCCAGTGTCAGTCAAAGCAAATCGAAAATATTTAAAAAGAGTGATGATCAAAAACGGATTCAATTCTTTTGATTCGGAGTGGTGGCATTATAATTTAAAGACAGGTCTAAAGGATAAAGTCTCGAACCAAAAGTGGAAATGCGATTAATTATTCAACACATCTTATGTTTTCCATGAAGTAAGTATTCGGATGGTAAACTTTACCATTCAGTTCAGAGGTTAATTCTCTTTTTACAATGTAATCTTCTATATTGGTCAGATACTTTATTCGCATAATTGAAATAGGGGATTTTTTGAGCTCTTCAAAACCTTCTTTCATGAACATAAAAATACCGGTATTGATACGATTGTCAAATCCTTTTTCATCATGAATAAGTGTACCACAACTTTCTTTGTCGATATGAATTAATGTTACGATTTTTCCGTTTTCTAATTGTAAAAAAACTTTTGAATTTTTATCAAAGCAGTTGGCTTTTATAAAATCTTTACTTTTTTGGATAAGTTGTAAATTTAAGGTCGGTAGACCGTCAGTTTGTGCGAGCGCGAAAAAGACATAATTAAAAGTGCCTCCAAAGTATTTTTCGCTGACCATGTAGTCGTTTGTTACTTTATAAGTCCCTAGGGAGTCAGTTACATTCGCACTGTATTCACATGGTTTTTGTGCAAAGGCGGTAAAGGTTAGTAAAAAAAAGGTTAGTGTAATTAGTTGTTTCATTTTTAAGTTATTTTTCTGCAAATTAAAACTATTTTGTTATCATTTTTATCCGTTGTAAAAAAACAATACAAATTTCCGCCGTTTTTTATTTTCCATTTTTTTCGAATGTTTTCTACTGTGTCCGGAAAGTTTCGCGTTGTGATATTGGCCTGCTGATTGGCAAGTTCAATTTTCATCTCATTCTTACTGTAGGAGATTGTTTTTTCGATTTCAAAACGTCGTCCCGGAAACTCGATTAAAGCTTCTGAGGTATAGAGATGGGAATGTTTATGAAGTTTGTTGATCTTAAAAATAGTACTTACTTCATCGAATCCTCCTGATTTCATAATAGACGAGTTGGGCTCGTAAACGTATTTTTGAGGAAGCTCGTAAGAAGGAAGATTAATTTCATTTCCTAAAATAAAATCAAAAGTCTCGATTTTATCTTTTAGAATATTGGCCGTTTTTATAGTGATTGCGCCGGAATAATTTTTACGAATCTCAAAAAGCAATTCTTTTACTTCGTTTTCAAGGGCAATAATATGTATGTTTTTAACAAACTGTAGTTCGGATAATCCTGCAGAAAGATCTAATAGCGGAGCTGTTTTTATCAGTATGGAATCTGTTTTCTCAAAGTAAAAATTTAGCAAATCAGGAACATTGGGTAAGCAGTCTTTCAGCATAAAAACTTTACCTTTAGCGTCGTTTCTGCGGGACGGATCAATATAAATCCAATCCCATTTTTTATTGGATTGATTTAAAACTGAAGTAGAATCATCAGCATAAAAAGTACAGTTTTCGACTTTAAGCTGTTTGAAATTATGTTTCACAATTTCCGATAAATCTTTATTGATTTCGCAATGCGCTATGTTTTTGAATTTTTGAGAGAAATAGTAATCATCGACACCAAAACCTCCTGTAAGATCAATTAAACTCTCTCCGGAAAGTAAAGTTGCTTTATAAGCGGCAGTTCTTTCGGATGAAGTTTGTTCAACCGATATTTTAGAGGGATAAATAATATTTTCGGCAGCAAACCAGGTTGGCAACTTGTCTTTTGCTTTCGATTTTGCTTCAATCTGATTTAAAATTACAATCCAGTCTATTTCAGGAAATGGATTTTTCTGAAGCGCTAATTTTGTAATCGGGACACCACTATTTTGAGTTATGAATTCCTGAATGTTTGGGGCTAAAATAGCAATATTCAATGTTAAATTCTTTCGGTTAATACAGAGACAATTTTGTTGTCAGGAAAAAATTCCTTTAAAATTACTTTCACCATAGTAAAGGCCGGAATAGCAATAATCATCCCAACAATTCCAAAAGTAATTCCACTGATTAAAGTAATCAGGAATATTTCTAACGGGTGCGAATTTACGCTTTTTGATGAGATTATGGGCTGACTGATGTTGTTATCAATAGCCTGAACCAGTAGGAAACCTATAAGCACATAGATTGTTTTAGGTAGTATTTCAGATTGAAAATCACTTCCGATCATACTAATCATGGTTAAAAGCCCTGCCAGTATGGTTCCTATAATTGGTCCTATGTAGGGAATAATATTCAAAATGGCACATAAAAAAGCAATAACAAAGGCATTTTTATTTCCAAAAATCATTAAAACAATTAAATACAGGATGAATACAACCGTTAACTGCAGTAAAAGCCCAACAAAATAGCGGGTCAGAAAATGGTTTATTTTGGTTATTGAATTTAAGATTTTGTCTTCATTGGTGTCAGGAAGAATTTTTCGGGCACTAACTTTAAAGGCATCCTGATCTTTGATAAAGAAAAAGGTAATAAAAAATACAGATACCAATCCCATTCCCATATTGGCCATGAAGCCTATAATTGAATTCAGGAAACCAGTAAAGTAACTGAAATCGATTATGGATGTGATTTTGGATTCTTTTAAAACCTTATTGAGATCCAGATGCTGTATATTAAAGTAATTTTCAATACTGCGTTCTGTTTCGAGAAATTGCTGTTGCAGAGTTTGAGTATCGAGTAATGATAAATTGTTGGCTTGCGAAATGATTAATGGTACAAACAATAGAATAAAACCAACAATTGCAAGTATGAATAAGATTAGCGCTGTAGTGGCGGCCAGTGAATTACTGAACTTTAGTTTATTCTTTAAAAATTGGATTAACGGATTGGCAATTAAACACAATAACAGCGAAATGCACAGATAGACAATTACGGTCTGGATTTGGTATAGAAAATATAGGACAGCTGCGACAATTAGGATTGTTGTTAGAGCTCTTAAAATTCCGTTAGATATTGTTTTCGATGTTATCATGATTCGATTTTAGATGATAAATATAGGAAAAAGCTTTTGAAATTTTATAGTAAACAAAAAAAGCGGGATGTTGCCATCCCGCTTTTCAGTTTGTCTTTTATACTTGTTTTGTATTAGATTCCAAAAGAAGCTCTTGGACCTCCGGTAACAAATATCGCAGCCATTCTGCTTTTTTGTCCTTGAGAGAACATATACATTGCGTTGTCATCAACGTAATCCATGTAGTTCATCGTCATTTCAACAGGAGTTCCTGAACAAGTGCTATAGTGAGGATAAGCTGGTACACCATAGTTTGCTGTGTTGTGTGTAGGAGTATCTGATACTAAATCGCTTCCACAAGTTGCATCTCCCCAGATGTGACGTAAGTTCATCCAGTGGCCTACTTCGTGAGTAGCTGTTCTTCCTAAGTTAAACGGTGCATTTGCAGCTCCGGAAAGACCAACATATTTAGGGTCAACTACAACACCGTCTGTAGCAGAAGCTCCTCCAGGAAATTGAGCATAACCTAAGATTCCGCCACCAATTGTGCAAGACCAAAAGTTAAGTTTTGTAGTTGGTGAAGTTGGTGCAATACCACCCTGAGCTGTTTTTTTCATGGCGTCATTTGTTCCCCATGAAGTTTTGGTAGTCGATTTTCTAATTACCTGATCTAAAACGAATGTAATTCCAACATTTGCTTTTACACCAGAAAAAAGAGCTGGTACACTATTGTAATCTGAATTTAAGGCATTGAAATCTTTATTTAAGACATCAATTTGCGTTTGAATTTGCGCATTAGAAATGTTTTCTGCTGCAGTTCTGTAAAGAACATTAACTACGACCGGAATTTCAATTTTACCGTTTACAAGACGTTTTGTCAAGATGGCATTTTCGGTAAATGCATTGATTTCGTTCATTCTGATTGCTAAGGTTGGATCAGCTTTCAGTTGAGCTTCTAAAACTTCCTGACTTGCGCATCCGCGATGTGCAATAGCTTCAACTTTTGAATCCGCAGATTCTGATTGGTCGTTTTGGCAAGAAAACAGCACTAATGCTGTAAATGCAGTAACAATGATTTTTTTCATAATAACTTGGGTTTTTGTTATAAAAAATTTGTTTTGGTTAATTATAATGCAATTTTATAACAAAAAAATTATTGTAACAAAAAAAACAGATAATATTATTTGTGAGAATTTTACAATCCCTTGTATAATCT
>NZ_CAGKLC010000107.1 GCF_903469665.1 Flavobacterium sp. UGB4466
TTGAATGAAATAAGAAGAGGGACTTTCAGTCCCTCGTAAAACAAACCTCTGCACTTTCAGTGCAGAGTGGTTTAGTTTTTCGTTTTCATTGGAGTTTTATCTATGATTTTTCCTTTCCGGAAGGTGCTTTTTTAGCGTCTTCTTCTTTTTGTTTCTCCTGTTTTTGTTTCTCTTCTTTGGCTTTTTCCTCTTTTTCTTTATTGATTTTTTCCTGTTGCTCTTCTTTTTTCTCTTTAGCTTCCTCTTTCTGTTTTTCCTTTTCCTTCTCTTTTTTTCTGAAATAACCTCTCAACAGAAAGTTATTTTTGGCAGCTTCCATATTATCGCTAAAACCTTTGGTACCGCTTTCCAGATTTGAAAGGGTATTCGAAACGCTATTGGCCATTTTATCGTCGCGAACCAGTCTGGCCAAAGCTCCGTTTCCGTTATTCATACTATGACTAAAAGTGGCAAGTTCGTCAGAAATAATGCCTACATTATCGACACTTTTTTTGACACTTTTCATGATGTCCTGCATTTCTATTCCGTCAATCGAAGCAATGGCACCGTTGTTTTCGATTATTTTTTGTGATTTTATACCGGGAGAAATAGTGAGAACCTTGTCGCCCATCAATCCGTCAGAACCAATGCTGGCGCGAGCGTCTGTTTTGATAAATTTTCTAACATCGTCTTTAATCACCATTAAAACCACTACTGACGAATCATTAATCAGTCTGATTTCTTCGACCGTACCAATGTTAATTCCCGAAAAACGTACATTGTTGCCTACTTCCAAACCGCTCACCGTTTTAAATCGGGAGCTGATGTGAAAGGTGGAGCCAAAGAGGTTTTTTTGTTTGCCTATAAAATAAATGGCCATTATAAAAAGTAACAATCCAATTGCTACAAACATTCCTAATTTCCAGGTATATCCAGATTGTTTATCCATGATTTCTACTATTTATTTTGCGTTATTCAAAAAATGAGCGTACCCATTCGTCTTCGTCTTTTTCCAGTTCTTCATAAGTCCCTTCGGCATGTATTACTCCGTCTTTTAAAACCATAATTCGGTCGGCTGTGAGTTTTGCACAAGCCATATCGTGAGTAATAATGATGGAAGTTGTTTTACGTTTGTGTTTGATATCGAGAATTAATTCGCTGATCTCACGTGAGGTTATAGTGTCTAATCCCGTTGTGGGTTCGTCGTATAAGATAATTTCCGGTTTTAAGATTAATGTTCTGGCCAGACCAATTCTTTTTTGCATTCCGCCTGATAGTTCAGACGGCATTTTATCTATAGCATCCGCCAAACCAACATTATCTAAAGCTTCCATGACTTCAGTTTCAACTTCTTCCGGCGTTAAGTTCTGTTTGTGTTTTTGTAAAGTGAAAGCCAGATTTTCGCGTACCGACATGGAGTCATACAGTGCACCGCTTTGAAATAAAAATCCAATTCGAACCCTAATCTGATTTAGCTCAGGTTTCTTCAGGTTTAATACATTTTCGTTAAAGACTTTTATTTCGCCCTGATCGGGAGTTATTAACCCCACAATACATTTTATGGTGACCGATTTTCCCGAACCGGAACGCCCAAGAATCACTAAATCTTCTCCTTTATTCACCGTTAGATTTACACCTTGCAGAACAGTATTGTTTGTACCAAAAGTCTTGTGCAAATCCCTGATCTCAATGATTGGAGTTTTGCTTTCTGCTTTAGTTTTAAGTGCTGTATTTTCTTTTTCAGTAATCATCTTTAAAAGAATAAATCGGTTATTTGAACGGCAATCATATCGAGTATAAAAATGGTAAGCGAAGCCGTTACAACTGCTGAATTTGCTGCTTTCCCCACACTTTCAGTCCCATTAGAGGCATTAAATCCTTTAAAACATCCAATCATTCCGATAAAGAATCCGAAGAAGAACGTCTTAATGGTTGCAGGAATCAGATCCAGATATTTCAGTGATTGTAAAATTTGAGTCAGATAGCGATAGAAATTAACATCACCGTGGATATTAATTCCAACGAAACCACCAATAATGCCCACAGCATCTGCAAAAATGACCAAAATGGGAACCATTAAGGTACAGGCTAAAATTCTGGTTACGACCAAATAGTTGTAAGGATTAATTGCCGAAACTTCCATCGCGTCAATTTGTTCGGTTACTTTCATCGATCCCAATTCGGCACCAATTCCTGAGGAGATTTTTCCGGCACAAATTAAAGCAGTAATTACGGGAGCAATTTCTCTTATTAAGGAAAGGGCGACCATTCCGGGCAACCAGGATTCCGCTCCAAAATTGACCAGTGTAGGACGAGATTGAAGGGTGAGTACCAATCCCATAATAAAACCGGTTATGGCTACTAAAGGCAATGATTTATATCCAATTACATAACATTGTTTTATAAACTCTTTGGCCTCATAAGGAGGAACGAAAACTTCCTTAAAAAACTGCTTCGCAAACAAAGTTGCATTTCCTATTTCGGTGAAAGTATTTTTTAGAGAGAGAATCAAAATAATAGGTTTTTAGTATTAAATCGAAAATGAAACAACATAAATCTTAAAAGACAGTTGTAGCCTTTATGATCAAAGATTAAAGTTACTTGATAACTACAGAAGAAATCTTACATAACTTTTTTTGAAGTTTATATAATTAGCATTGTATGAGGAAAATAAAAGCAGAAAAGTTACGTTAGGGGGTGAAACAAAAAAATCCCTTTGTTTGAAAAGGGATTTTTGACGTTTTGAGTTTCAGGTTTATTGTTAAGACTGCGTCTGAAAGCTATAATATTTTCGTGTTATAAGTGCTATGGGAAGACCGATGCAGAACATCAGGATCAACATGGAAAGGAATAACGGGAAATCTAAGTGTTTTTCGGGAAGCACAGGAAAGGTAATAGGCAGCACAATTAAATTCATAATGATCCACACAAAAATTCCATAAAGGAATCCGGAAACAATTGCACTTTTTTTGAGAAAAGGCAGATAAGGATAAATAGTAAAATAAAACCAGGCAAAGCTTAGCGCAATTAAGTAATGGAATCCAAGACCGAAGAGGGCCATTATTGAGCCTCCACTGTAGGCTTCCTTTTTAAAAACACCGCTTGCAATGGATTGCAACAGTTTTATTGCAGTGGTTTTTTGGAGTATAAAAGCATAAACTGTAATGGCTGCCGTCACGTCTAATGTTCCGGCAACAAGCCAGGCAGTTAAAATGGTTTTGGTTTTGGATTTCATAGGTTAGTTTTTTACAACATTATAAATGTTCTTCAATTGATTTAAATGTCTTTTGGCATGCACGTTACAAAAAAATAATAATTCGTAGATCGTTAAATTTCCAA
This sequence comes from Flavobacterium sp. UGB4466, assembly GCF_903469665.1. Taxonomy (GTDB): domain Bacteria; phylum Bacteroidota; class Bacteroidia; order Flavobacteriales; family Flavobacteriaceae; genus Flavobacterium; species Flavobacterium lipolyticum. The sequence continues at coordinate 3,319 of NZ_CAGKLC010000107.1, forward strand.
TACCCGGTATTTCAAAATCCATACAGGTGAGTGTTAAATCATAATTTTCGGCAATATGCTGCATTTCTTTTTCAATTCTTTGAAGACTTGAAATCAGCTCCGTTTTATCATACTCGCGGTCTTCCGGATATATAAAATCAGGGGAGTCGTATTTGGTACTGAAATCGAGAAATATCCCTTGAAGCGCTGGAATTTTTTCATCATAGTTTGCTGCTAGTTTTTGGGTATTAGCCTCGCAAACCTGACGCAGTCCTGAGGTCGATTTTATAATATGACGGGCAACCTGTCCGCCAGTCCAGCTACCTTCAAACGGTACTTGATTGACTTCGCTTTGCGTAAAAAGAGAAACAGTATCGGAAAATTGTCCGAAAGTCGTCTCGATATCTTGTTTTAATTCTGTTTTCATAATTTTTTGTTTTTTACTCTATTATAGAAGTGATCCACCAGACATTTCCAAACGGGTCAGTAACACCACAAGTTCTGCCGTACTCTTTATTGCTGACTCCCATTATGCTCGTAGCACCATTTTCTAATGCTTTTTTATAGGTTTCGTCCACGTTGGGTACATACACAAATAGATTAGCGGTTTGTCTTGACCAGTCTTCAACTACGTCTGTAACCATGATAGTACTTCCGGTTATGATAATTTCTGCATGCATAACTGTTCCGTCTTCGCGTAGTACATGATCGGAAGAAGTTGTTGCATCAAAGACTTTTTGAGTAAATGTTATAAATTGCGATGCGCCATTTAAAATCAAATAAGGCATTATGGTCTGATGTCCGGATGGTAAATTCATTTGGTTAGATTTGAAGGTTGATAGTGTTTCAAATTTACAAATTTTATCAATAAAACTTTATCAATCAGCTTTTTGTCGTTTTTTTGGACTCACAAAAGAACTTCACAATGAAAGCCATAGGAATCAAGAAGTTCTATTATTCTTTGATTTGAAATTGACGATGCATGAACGCGTAAAATTCTATCACAGTCTTCTAAATCAAAATTAATATGACTGTTTGGAAAATGTTCAAGAAGTTTCTCCACAATCAGTAGAGATTGCCCGATTTCCTGAACATTTGTTTTATAAACTTCTATCATCATTTCAGGAGGTTATAAAGCGATGTTTTTATAACGCTCTATTTTATGATAATAAACGTAAGAAATCGCCAGAATTACTAAAAAGATTAAAGGAAAGAAGGCCTGGAAATTGATGCCGTCTACTGCAGCGTGACTGATGGAAGCAAAAATAAAGTCGAAGCCAAAACCAGCGTAAGCCCATTCTTTTATGTTTTTTGGAATGGAAGGAATCACCAGGACTAAAACACCAAGAATTTTAAAGACAACTAAGGCATTTCCGAAATACTCAGGATAGCCCAAATGTCTGATTCCTTCTTTTGCTAATTCGGTTTGTGAAGTTAAGGCCGGCATTACACCTTCGAATAAAAAGATAATAGTAGTAGTGATCCAAAAGATAATTTTTGCTTTTTTCATGGGATAGTTTTTAAATGGTTGTTAATTAATTCATTACAAACTTACAATTCTTATCTTTTGAACAGACTACACATTTACGACTATTTTAGGGGCATTTGGGACAGAGAGGGAGGATTTCTGATTTTAGATTTTAGATTTATGAGTTTAGATTTTAGAGCCAAGAGGCAAGAGTCAAGAATATAGAATAAAGAATAAAGAGAATAGATTTTGAAACTTGAAACTTGACTCTTGACTCTTTCTTCTTTACTCTTGAAACTTGAAACCTGAAACCTGGAGTTTGGAATTTAAGATTTGGAATTTGCTCCCAAAACATAGTTTTTAATGACAAATAAGTCTTCGAAACCTAATCTCGTGTAGATGTCTTTTCCCATGGCAGAAGCTTGTAACTGCACGTAATCCCCATTTAAATCGATGGAGAGATTTAACGCATATTTCATGATTTCCTCAGCAAAACCTTTTCGGCGCATTTCGGGAATTACTCCCAAACCATGAATTCCAACCACATTTTCGGTGTGAAACAACATAAATGTTCCGATAGGTTGATTGTTTAAAGAAACCAGGTAAAACTGAACATCGTGATGATTATGAATCAGGATTTCTTTGCTAATCACATAACCAAAAGCATGAGGATACAGATCTGCCCATATTTTAGCGTCCTGTTCAGTGGAAACTCTGTTAAAACTCAGATTGTTTTGAAGTGCAAATTTCTGATCTAATTTTAAAGCCATCGCAACCTGTTCACTTTTTAATGAGAAACCATAGGCATCTAGTATTTCATACGATTTTGTTCCGTAGATATCCCAATAAGCGAAGGCTAATTCTGAATTGGCCTGCATGGTTTTAGTAATTTCACCGATGTCATTTTTAGAAATGTCTTTTTGAAACCACAATTTATTAGGCCAGCCTGAATTTTCGACTTTGCTATATTCAAAAAGAGGAGTTGCATGGTAGGATAGGAAAGAGGAACTAACCGTTTTCCACATTCCGGTAAGATTATTTAAGTTGTCTTCGATTAAGTTTATATTTTTCATTTGAATAGTGATTATAAGAATATAAGACAAAGATACTTGCGGCTTTTATAGGAAACCTTTACATATGTTGATTTACAAATCTTTTTCGAGATTTTTTCGGATACGGCTTAGCTGAGTAGGGGTAATCCCTAAATGGGAGGCGATGTGAAGCAACGGAATGCGGTCTGCAATATCCGGATGTTTGGATAGAAGATTTAGGTATCTCTCGGTAGCATTTTGCATGACTAAAGCAATTTCGCGTTGTTCCTTTTCGATTACCCAGTTTTTTTCCAAATAGGCAATGTAATAATTTTTGAGATCGTTATTCTGTTCAATCAGCGCTCGGTATTTTTTGTAGTTAAGCTGAATCAGGATAGAATCTTCGAGGGCTTCTATGGTGAAGTGAGAAGCAGTTTGCTGCAGTAAAGAAGCCTTTGAACCGGCAAAATCACCTTCAAGAAAAATATTTTTGTTATAGAGGGTACCCGCCGCATCGGTGATATAAGCCCGTAAAGCGCCTTTGATTATAAAATATATTTCCTTTGCAATTTGTCCGTTTTGAAGTAAAATGTCTCCTTTTTTAATGGATTGAATTTCAGCAATAGCTGCAATTAATTCCCAGGAAGATTCTGAAATAGGAGCGTAGCCTTCGAAGTTTATCTTTAAATCGTTGAGGTACTTATTTTGATTGATTGACATTTTGATTGAAGTTTTTCCTATCAAAAATAAGGAAATATTGTGGATTATAAGGTACGCAGATGACGCGGATTCGCTATCGCGAAGACACGGATTGACGCTGATTTTTCTCTCTCATTTTGCAGAACGAGAAAAAAACCGCTAAAAACGTAAAAGTTATTTAGCGGTTTAATGGAAAAAGTTCTTCACATTTTAGAGTTTAATCGGCGTAATGATAAATACTTTTTTTAATGGTATCTTTTATTTTTTCAAGCGTTACTTCGGTTACACCGCCTTCATAATTCATACTAATAAGGACTTTATCTTTGATGATTTCGTAGTCAATTGAGATCAATCCATTTTTATTTACCGGTACAGATTTGCTTTCGTTTGGGATGGAACTTAAAAAATAAGCAGATTCTTCAACCTCTTTATTTTGGATAATATTTTGATAGACCTGAGCAAGATCCGTACCTTTCAAGATACATTCTCTTCCGGACCCCATTTCTACTTCAACATCCTTACAATCTTCTTTTTTCTCTTGTGTTTCTTTTTTTACAGCAGGGCTTGTTTTTACCGGTTCTTTTACCGCTTTTGCTTCTTTCTCTGAATTGTTTTCTTTACAGTTTGTAAATAGTAATGCTAAAATTGCAAGGCATGCGATTCTTTTCATGGGATTTAATGTATTGATTAAGAGGTTTGTTTTATTAATATTCGATACGATATTCATTCTTTGGAGCCGTTTTTTGAGGGCTTGACAATTTCAAAAGTAAGAAATATTGCGGATTATTGGGTACGCGGATGACGCGGACTAACACTGATTTTTTTATTCTCGTCATTTTTTATGCGCAACCTTGTCATCCTGGCGAAGGAAGGATCACACAAGTAACTCCGTACAGAATGTCGTCAATCTTTGTCGAATCCCACATGTGATTTGCTTCGCCTATTCAGTATCGCTCGAGTTTCCCTTCGGTTGAAATGACAAAAATGAGAATAAAAAAATCAGTGTTAGTCCGCGCTTCCGCAAGGCGGATCCGCCGCATCCGCGTGCCATAAAAAAACGCCATGAAACTATAAGTCTCACAGCGTTCTCCTCTCAAAAAAATAAATAATTAACGGGTATTATTTCCAGCCACCACCTAAAGCACGATACAACTCGGTATTGGCAGATAGCTGCTCTCTTTTTATGTTAGCCAGTTCTAGCTCACTTTGTAATAAATTAGATTGCGCGGTAAGCACTTCAAGATATTCCGCCATACCATTTTTGAACAACAAATTGGCATTTTTTATCGCTTGCTGCAGCGTTTTTACACGTTGTTGCAAAAAGGATTCCTGTTGCTGCAATTTCTCTACTTTTACCAAAGCATCTGATACTTCACTAACTGCTACTAAAACGGATTGTCTAAAATTCAGAACCGCTTTTTCCCTTTCGGCAACGGCGATATGGTATTGTGTTTTTACTTTTTTATTATTCAGCAAAGGCTGTGTCAATCCTCCTGCAAGAGTTCCGAACAAAGAGGCCGGAATATTGAACCAATTGCTGGCTTCGAAGGAGTTTACACCACCCTGAGCTGTAATTCTAAGTACCGGATACAAATTGGCTTTTGTAATTCCTACGCTGGCATTCGCGGCTTTAAGAGCTAGTTCGGCGCTTTTTACATCCGGTCTGCGGCTTACTAACGAAGACGGAATCCCAATGGCGGTATTGTTTTTAACTTCTAAAGCACTCAAACGAATACTTCTTTGTTTGGAATCCGGAAAAGATCCTGTCAGAACACTCAAAGCATTTTCCTGAATCGCAATGTTTTGTTCCAATAGCGGAATCAGTTGCGCGGCGTTTAATTTTTGTGCTTCCGATTGTTGAATCGCCAATGAAGTGACCTGACCGGCATCGTATTTTAATTTGATAATAGAGGTGGTACTATCATTTAATTTTAGATTTTGTCGGGCAATATCCAACTGTGCGTCCAGCATTAAAAGATTGTAATATCCCTTAGAAACATTAGCAACAATGGTAGTCTGTAAAGCTTTTTTAACTTCTTCTGACTGCAGATAACCCGCAAAAGCTTCTTTTTTCTGGTTCTTTATTTTTCCCCAAATATCGGCTTCCCATGAAAGTGTCGCTCCGGCTGTGAAGTCATTAATATGATTCTGACCCAATGCCTGACCTAAATTCTTTCCGGTAAAACTATTGTCTGACGGATTGCTGGTGCTTGCCGCTACCGATAAATTGACTTCAGGGACATTTCCCCATTTGGACTGTGTGAATCGGTAATGTGCAATCTCGATATTTTTAGTCGCAATTTGCAGGTCGTTGTTTCGGGCAACCGCGCTGTCTATTAATTGAATAACATCTTTTTCGGTAAAGAAGTTTTTCCACTCCGTATCTCCAATACTGGCCGTGTCTTTTGAAACCGATGCATTCCTGAAATTTTCAGGAAATGCATCTTTTGGAGTTTCAATATCCTTCGAAACCTTACAGGATATTAACGTTGTGATCAAAATGGCGATCATTACGATTTTGGTTATATGATTTTTCATTTTAGGTGTTGTCATTAAATTTCTGTACAAGTATCTTTTCTGCTTTCAAGATCTCTTGAAATTTTATAGGAGATGTATCCGATGCCAATGATAATGGCTACGAGTACGGTTGTGATATAGTTTTCCATTTTTATTTTTCTTCGTTATGAATTACGGCTACCGGTTTTCCGGAAACCTTTTCTTGTAAATATTGGAAGATGACGAATAATACCGGGATGATAAACAATCCTAGAATTACCCCTGAAATCATACCTCCTGCGGCACCAATACTAATCGAATGGTTACCTTGTGCTGATGGTCCTTTGGCACTCATCATTGGAATTAATCCCACAACAAAAGCGAGTGACGTCATGATAATTGGTCGCAAACGCAGTTTTGCAGCATCTATTGAGGCCATCACCAATGCCTGACCGGATTTTCTTTTCTGAACGGCAAACTCCACAATCAGAATGGCATTTTTAGCGAGCAGTCCGATTAACATTACCAAAGCAACCTGTACATAAATGTTGTTTTGAATTCCGGTGAAACCAATAGCCACAAATACTCCAAAAATACCTGCAGGAATAGAAAAGATTACCGCCAAAGGCAAAATGTAACTTTCGTACTGTGCAGCAAGTAAGAAATAGATGAATATCAAACACAGTAAGAATATCGTTGCGGATTGTCCTCCTGAAGAAATCTCTTCACGGGTTTGTCCCGAAAATTCAAAACTATAACCTGCAGGTAAATGTTGTGCAGCAACTTCTTCTATGGCTTTAATGGCATCCCCCGAACTAAATCCAGGTTTCGGAATGGCATTTATCGAAATCGAATTAAACAAATTATACCTGGAAGCTGTTTCAGAACCATAAATACGGCTTAGTTTCACCAAAGTATTTATTGGAACCATTTCTCCGGTTTTGTTTTTTACAAAAACACGGTCAATAGAAGATGGGTCAGCTCTGTCGGCAATATCTGCCTGAACAACTACTCTGTAATATTTACCAAATCGGTTAAAGTCAGAAGCTTGTGCGCTACCAAAATAAGTCTGCATCGTTTGTAAAATGTCTTTTACATTTACCCCCAGCTGATTGGCTTTTTCGTCATTAATATCCAGTTGCAACTGCGGATAATCGGCTTTGAAACTCGTAAAGGCCATTGCAATCTCCGGACGTTTCATTAATTCTCCGATAAAGCTTTGAGAGACACCGCTAAACTTATCCAGTTTACCTCCGGTTTTATCCTGTAGCACCAAATCCAAAGCTTCAACGTTACTAAATCCGGGAACAGTTGGGAAACTAAACACGAAGAAACTTCCGCCTGTAATGGTCCCTAATTTTCCTTGCACATCGGCCATTATTTCGTCGATTCCTTTGATTTTTCCGCGCTCTTCATCCGGTTTAAGCAAAACAAAAATAACTGCTGACGATGGACTTGTAGAATTCGTTAATAAATTGAATCCTGAAATCGCTGTTACAAATCGTGATGATTCGTCGTTTCTTAGTAAATTCTCTGCCTGTGTCATTACTTTTTGTGTTCCGTCAAGAGAAGTTCCTGAAGGAGTATTTACCGCAATCGCAATAAATCCCTGATCTTCCGTTGGAATAAATCCTGTAGGAGTCGTTTTTACCAACAGAATGGTTGCTGCTGTAATTAAGGCCAGACCACCTAAGCTTAACCATTTGCGGCGAATTAAAAATTTAATACCACCTACATAACGATTCGTCAAAGATTCGAAGCTGCTGTTGAATGCGGTAAAGAACTTTTCTTTAAATCCTTTTTTAGCGAAAGCTTCATTTTCGTTTCCTTGTGCACCGTGATTATCTTTTAAGAATAAGGCAGCAAGCGCCGGGCTTAAAGTCAAGGCATTCACAGCCGAAATTACAATTGCAATCGCCATCGTAAAGGCAAACTGACGATAGAAAACTCCCGTAGAGCCTTCCATAAAACCAACCGGCAGGAATACAGCAGCCATTACCAGCGTAATCGAGATAATAGCACCCGTTATTTCGTGCATTGCTTCATGTGTGGCTACTTTTGGAGACAAATGTTTGTGCTCCATTTTGGCATGCACGGCTTCGACGACTACAATCGCGTCATCTACCACAATACCAATCGCCAGAATTAAAGCGAAAAGTGTTAGAAGATTGATCGAAAATCCGAATAACTGCATGAAGAAGAACGTTCCTAAAATTGCTACAGGTACAGCAATAGCCGGGATTAATGTTGATCTAAAATCTTGCAGGAATATAAATACAACAATAAATACTAATATAAATGCTTCGATTAAAGTATGTTCTACCTGTTCTATCGATTGATCCAGCGATACTTTGGTACTATAGAAAATATTTTGTTTGATCCCTTTTGGAAAATCTTTAGATGCTTTTTCCATCAGTTTGTTAATCGCGATCTGAATGTCATTGGAGTTAGAACCCGCCAATTGAATAATACCGATTACAACTCCTTTTTTACCATTCAAACGCGTTAAACTGTTGTACGAATAAGCGCCAAGTTCCACTCTTGCAACGTCTTTTAAGCGAAGTACCGAACCATCTGCATTAGAGCGAATAGCAATATTTTCATATTCTTCCGGTTTGGTTAGTTTTCCTTTGTATTTGATTACGTATTCGAAAACTTCTGTACTTCTTTCCCCAAATTTACCCGGAGCAGCTTCCAAACTTTTGTCCTGAATAGCACTCATGATTTCGTTTGGCGTCACTTTGTAAGTTGACATTTGTGTCGGATTCAGCCAAACACGCATCGAGTAATCTTTTACACCTCCAAAAATACTGGCCGATCCTACTCCCGGAATACGTTTAATTTCAGGAATAATATTGATTTGGGCATAATTGGCCACAAACGTCTGATCGTATTTCGATTCATCCTCGGTGTACATACCGATGGCCATAATGAAACTGTTTTGTTGTTTCGCAGTGATCACCCCTTGCTGTACCACTTCGGCAGGCAATTGACTGGTCGCCTGTGCCACCCTGTTTTGTACATTTACGGCTGCCTGATCGGCATCGGTACCTAATTTAAAGAAAACAGTAATGGCTAACGATCCGTCGTTACTGGCCGTAGAGCTCATGTAAGTCATGTTCTCAACCCCATTTATAGATTCTTCTAAAGAGGGCGCTACCGAACGTAAAACCGTTTCGGCATTAGCTCCCGGATAAACCGCCGTTACCAAAACCGATGGCGGTGCAATATCAGGAAACTGTTGTAAAGGCAATTTCGTAAGTCCAAGTACCCCCAGGATCACCAATAAAATGGAGATTACGGTTGCCAGTACAGGTCTTTGTATAAATATTTTGAACATTTGCGTGTAAATTATTTTTTAGTGATTACTTGGGCAACTTTTGTAGCCGGTTTTTCAGGCTGAATGACCTGACCTTCCTGAAGTTTATCGATACCGCTTAATACAATCTGATCACCTGATTTGATACCATCTTTAATTAAATAGTTTGTACCGCTTTTACCAATAACCGTGATCGGCATTTTGTTGACTTTATTTTCTTTGTTAACGGTGAAAACAAAAACTTTGTCCTGCATTTCAACAGTAGCCGATTGTGGTACCAAAAGAGCATCGTCATGGTGAAGTCCTAATCGAATTTTTCCGGTGTTTCCTGAGCGTAAAGACCCTCCAGCATTGGGAAAAGTAGCTCTTAACGTAATAGCTCCCGTGGTTTTATCAAACTGACCGTCTACCATATCGATTTTTCCGGTTTGAGGATACGCATTATTATCGGCTAAAATCAAAGTTACAGGAGGCAACTTTTTGATTTTATCACCCAGGCTGCTGCCGGCATATTGTGCTTTAAAGTTGATAAAATCGGTTTCTCCCAAAGAGAAATAAGCAAAAACTTCATGCACATCAGATAAGTTGGTTAAAGGTTCAACATCCGTTGCCGAAACTAAACTTCCTTGTTTTTTAGGTAATCTTCCAATGTAGCCGCTTACAGGAGCTGTAACATTAGTATATCCAAGATTAATTCTGGCCGATCCTACCATTGCTTTAGCCTGTTCGATATTGGCAGCAGCAATTTTTTGAGAAGCCTTGGCCGTTTTTAACTGATAATCCGAAACTACTTTGTTTTGAACTAATGGAGTCAATTTATCTACTTCCAATTGTGCGTTGATTAAAGCCGCTTCAGCAGCGTGCAAATTAGCCAGCGCATTGTTTAATTGTTCACGGAAGGGACGTTCGTTTATTTTGAATAAAGTCTGACCTTTATTGACATAAGCACCTTCGTCTACAAAAACTCTTTCCAGATTTCCGCTTACCTGAGGGCGAATTTCAACATCAACAGTACCTTGTATAGAGGCAGGATATTCGGCGTCTGTAGTAGTGTTTTCGCTTGTAATAGCGGCAACAGGTAATAATGGTGCAGCGGGAGCTGCCGGGGCTTGCGATTTATCTGCACAACTGCTTAGTACGAGTGCCAGAATAAAACTGGTTATGATAACATTTTTCATTTTATTATTGGTTTTAAATTGTTGAACATTCTTTTGGATTAATTGATGTGGTATTCTGGCATTCCGGGAATTCATATTTAATTATATTAAATTATCTAACGT
>NZ_CAGKLC010000108.1 GCF_903469665.1 Flavobacterium sp. UGB4466
CTACTTATTAAGAAAATAGAAACAATTATATATTTAAAAAATAGAATAAAGTAAGGTTTTTGTATAAAACACATTTATTCTAAAAAAACGATCCCCCAAATCTCTTTTAAATATCTGTTGTGTTATGGTTACTATTGATAGAGAAGTATTCTGCTTTGTTGTTTTTTAAACAAAGAAAGAGTATCTTAGAGGAATAAGATCTGTTATCAGTATTAAAAACAGAATTAGTATTTGCTAATTTTTGCTATAGAACAATATTTATTCAAAATGTAGTACATCATTCAGGATGTTCTTTCGATACCTAATTAAAAAAGTGGCATGAGTTATTGATTTGATTCTGTGACTCATTATTTTATTTATCATTTTAAAATATAAATTTTGATTAGAAAACATTCCTTAAATAGTACTTTTAGTTTTTTTAAACTAAAGTTCAAACACAGAAAGATAATTCACTACACTTTAATAGCCTGTGTTATTCTTTTACAAATAATTGCAATAGTTATTTGGTACAACGAATCGTCTAATGAAACAGAAATGTCGAAGACTTTAAACTCGATGGATTCATTGAACAGAATAACGCATTTCACCAGCGGTATAAATAATTCATTTGTTGATTCTCAAAAGAGCTTTAATAATTATACCTATTATAAAGATAAAGAATCACGGAATAAGTATACTGCTTCTTTAAATGAGATCAGCCGTCTGATCGACAGCTTAAGCTTAATTACCAGAGATAATAAGGCATTCATGAAGATTCTGGAAGAAAAGAATCAGTCAGAGCATTCTGTAGAGGCTATAAAATCCAGTATAGATTCTATTATTGAGTCGCAGATTAATTCCGATAAAACCGTTTTGTCAAAGCCTTTTAAATTAAACAAGTTTGAGTATAAAAAGATCTTAGACAGCATTAAAACGGACTCTTATATGACCGTAGACAGTGTATCTAAAAAAGGTTTATTCTCAAGATTGGGAGCTGCTTTGGCCGGAAAAGTCGATGTGCAAAAAGAGAAGCTGAATATTACGGTTACGATGAAATACGATAACAAAGTAGTTACCGGAAGTATCGAAGAACAGTTTGCGAACCTGTTTAATACCACCAATAAATTTTACGAAGAGCAGTTTAAGAACTTAAAGAAGTCATTTGCTAATTTAAAAGATCAGGATGCTAAACTAAAAGAATTCAATAACGAATTACTGAATTTAGAGTCGGCGATTATGCCGAATTACAATAATTCATTGAAATTGCTTCAGGACAATACTCAGAAACAATTGCAAAAGCAGTACGAATCCAATAAAATAGCGAGAAGTTATACCATTGGGATTTTGATACTGATGATGTTTATCGTTTCGCTTGTGCTTTTCGGCTTCACGAGACTGGCTTTCCAATACGAAAAAAGACTGACTACTGCTCAGATGCAGATCCGTGAAAACCTGAATTTTAAGAACAGAATTATGGGAATGATCAGTCATGAAATAAGATCGCCTTTAAGTATTATTTCTATTTACAGTAAGATGATTAGTGCTTCTATAAAAGATGCCGAAATAAAAGATACTTTTAAATCAATTCAGTTTACTACAAACTCATTGCTTCTTTTGGCCAATCAGATTCTGGAGTATTCGAAAGACGGAAATTATGAGCCCAAATTGAACAATAAGAAGTTCCTGCTTAAGGAAGAAATTCATCAGATTGTTCATTCGATGGCTTCATTGGTTGAAAGTAAAGGAAATAAGATTGAAGTTAATTCTAATCTGATTTCAAATCTTGAAGTGAATTCTGATGCAGCAAAAATTCATCAGCTTTTTTATAACATTATTGGGAATGCGAATAAGTTTACCGAAAATGGATTGATAAAAATTGCGATGGATCTCGAGAAGACCTCTGATAAGCAAGTAAATTTAAAAATAGAAATTGAAGACAGTGGAATTGGAATTGCCAAGAATGACCTGAAAAACATATTCGAACTTTATTATCAGGGTACCGTTTCAGGAAAAGTAAACGATCTTGGAGTAGGTTTGGGGCTCAATTTGTGTAAAGAAATTGTAGAATTGTTTGATGGGAAAATAGATGTTCAGAGCGAAGAAGGCAAAGGGACAACGATTATTTTCAACCTCTTCATAAGTTTAGTTTAAAATAAGACCAAATTAATATACTTTTTGTATATTGACAGTAAAAAGGCAATTAGTTAGAGAAAAGCGCTGAAACAACCCTAAATTAGGTAAATGAAAATGAAATCCCCATCCAATAACTATAGCTTTTTAGTAGCTGATGACCATAGTGTGGTTCGACAAGGCGTTTCTTTGATGATAAAAGAGTTATTTTCGAATGCTTTAATTCATAAAGCCGGAAATTTTAAGGATACCCTTACTATTTTAAAAGAACAGAGTATAGATTTATTAATCTTAGATGTAAATTTTCCTGACGGAAACAGTATCAGTATCATAACAGAGATTAAATCCATCCAGCCCGAAGTGAAAATACTGATCTTCTCCGCTTATGATGAGAATATTTATGCAATGCGGTATTTGAATGCGGGAGCATCCGGATACCTGAACAAAGAAACTTCGGAGGAAGAAATGAAAAACGCAATCAGTTCGATGATTTTGTCCGGAAAGTATATTACACAGAATCTTAAAGACAGGATTCTGGACTCTTATATTTCAAAAAAACCAACAAATCCATTAGATGTATTGTCTAACAGAGAAATTGAAGTGGCACAGCTTTTAATTAAAGGCTATGGCAACCTCGAAATAATTGAACACCTGAACATTAAGAAAACAACGGTAAGCACCTATAAAAACAGGATTTTTGAAAAGCTTGAAATTGATAATCTGGCCGATTTGATCAAAGTTTTTCATTTGTATGCGGACTGATAAACGGCGTGTTTCAAACATACTTTAAAAAACAGGACTTTTTAAGTGCCTGTTTTTTTTGTGATTATTATTTTTTTTGTGATGTTTTTTCTGTAGAAATAATTCTACAACAAGGTGTTCCATGTTCTATAACGTATTGATTTTATTGCATGTATTTTTGTTTTGTCAGGAAGACGCAGTTGCTGGAACTTTATAAATAAGATGGATTTGTAGCAGAATGGATTATTTTTTTTCAGCATCTAGCTTCCTGTATTAAAAGACACTCTTTTGTTGTTACGGACGGCTTTTTTTGTTTTTGCTTTTGTTTTTTGGGTTATAAAAGTCAGGTCAATTTTTATTTTTTTAGAAGATCGCCGTCTGATCAACAAATAGTGCTTTTAAAATCTGATGCAAATTTTAATGCTAAAGAAAACTACAGTTAATAGAAAGGGAATGTATAAAAGTAAGACTATGGAATTCGATTTTTATAATACAAAGAAGAAAGCAAATGTGAATGTTTTTAAATCTAAAGCATTTGATGAGGTTCAGGACGCTCTTTTCGTATTTACGATTTCGGCAGATAACGATTATGAGATGCCCTTTATAAATGACGCCACTTATGAAATGTTTGAAGTTTTATCCAATAAGATGTTTACTAATACCGTACTTTCTATATACGATCGAATTCATCAGGATGATAAAAAAAGGGTGAAAAACTCTTTATTCGACGCTATTAAAAAAAGAAGAAAATGGAGTGTTGTGTTCAGGGCAGAATTGCCTTTCAACGGATTAAGTTGGTTTAAGGTGACTTCAAAAAGGCTAGTCAATAAAGATGGAAGTACGGAATTTTATGGCCGTATAACTGATATTACCGAATTAAAGGAGCAGGAGTTAAAACTCAGAAGAACGGAACAACGTTTTAAGTTCATGCTGATGACTTCAAATGAAGGTATTTGGGATTGGGATCTAACCAATGATCGAATTTATTATTCGCCGCAAGCCTTAAATATACTGGAATTGAAAGCGTCTGATATTGCTCACACTTGCGACGGATGGAAGAAAATGATACATCCGGAGGATGTTGAAGATTGTCAAAAGGCATTTAATGATCATTTTGATAACAGAACTCCTTTTTACGAAAATTTTCAACGTGTATTAACTTCAAATAAAAAATACAAATGGATTCTCAGTAAAGGAATGGTGACCGAGCGTGATCTTGAGGGAAAACCATTAAAGGTAATAGGAACTTACAGCGATGTTTCTTTTCAAAAAGAAAAAGAGCTTGAGTTAAGAAGAGAAATGGAAGTGTATAAAGAAAAGAACAACAGATTGTTGAATTTTTCGCACATCGTTTCTCATAACCTAAACTCGCACGCAGGTAATTTTAAAGTTCTTTTGGACTTGATCGATTCAGAAGAAGGTTTTGATGAAAAAGTTGAAACATTAAAATACCTGCGTGCGGTTTCCGGCGATCTTAGTAAAACAATTGAAGATTTGTCGCAAATTGTAAATGTTCAGAACAATGCCGAAATTAATATCGAGGCACTGAATTTAAACAGTTATTTAAATAGGGTACTCAATATTGTTAATGCTTATAACAACAAGAGTAATGTTACGATAATCAACAACGTTTCCCCTGAAGCAGTGGTTCATTTTAATCCGGCATATCTTGAAAGTGTATTGCAAAATTTAAGTAGCAATGCTATAAAATATGCAGATCCTAAAAAACCACTGATCGTCGAATTTAATTTTTTCAGAGAAAATGGAAGAAAGGTATTCACCATAAAAGATAATGGTTTGGGAATTGATCTTAAGAAACACGGAGATTTAATTTTTGGAATGTATAAAACATTTCACAAACACGAAAAAGCAAACGGTTTGGGCTTATACATTACAAAAAATCAGATCGAATCTATGAATGGAAACATTACAGTAGAAAGTCAGGTAGGAGAGGGTACAACTTTTAAAGTCTTTTTTAAAGAATAAGGGTGCTGCGTTCCGCATTATATATAGAATTTCAGATTACATAAATAATTATTTTTAGAATGGAAAAATTTATCGTTATTAAAAAAGCCAATGGAGAATTTCAATTCGAATTTGTAAATAAAAATGGTGAAATTATTTTAAGCAGTGGCGATTATACCCGAAAATTCATGTGTATGAAAGGGATTGAATCGGTAAAAGTTAATTCACAGGACAATACAAAATTCTTCCGGAAAACCAATTCAAAAGATGAAAGATACTTTAATCTTAAAGCTTTTAACGGAAAGATTATCGGAACAAGTAAAATATTTAAAGACAGAGATTCCCGCGATGAAGGAATACTGGAATTTAGAAAATATGCACCACATGCTATTGTAGAAGATCACTCTAATACAGTATTGGCTGAGAGTGCAGCATTTTAGAGTTATTCAATAAAACCGTCTGCCATTCGGTTTGATTTTATAAAACAATGAACTTTTGTCGTTTTCCGGATTGTAATAACGGAATCGTTTTTTAGATAATTTAATTGGTATTTTACACAGCTAAGACCGCTTTTGCGGTCTTTTTTGTTTTCAGTAAACTCAAGTTATAAGGCAATTATAGGTTACGTCTTGAAAGGGCAAAAGCCAGGTCGAAAATATAGTCATCCCACATATTTTGTGTAAGATTCTCTAAAAATGCGAACGTTTTTGTATTGGAATTTGTTGGGAACTAAAATTGCTTTTGCCCTTTCAGGGCAATGCTGTATCTTGATCTAACACATAGTACTTTGTACTATGCTGTTGCTTTTCGGGCTTTCAGCCCTTTCTGGTTAGATTTGCTCTGAAAGAGCTTTAGCATTAGCATGGTGTGCAGCATTACGAATGATAAGGGCAATTATAGGTTACGCTCTGAAAGGGCAAAAGCCAGGTCGAAAAGAGAGACATCCCATATATTTTGTGTAAGATTCTCTAAAAATGCGAACGTTTTTGTATTGGAATTTGTTGGGAACTAAAATTGCTTTTGCCCTTTCAGGGCAATGTTGTATCTTGATCTAACACATAGTACTTTGTACTATGCTGTTGCTTTTCGGGCTTTCAGCCCTTTCTGGTTAGATTTGCTCTGAAAGAGCTTTAGCATTAGCATGGTGTACAGCATTATGAATGATAAGGGCAATTATAGTTTACGCTCTGAAAGGGCAAAAGCCAGGTCGAAAATATAGTCATCCCACATATTTTGTGTAAGATTCTCTAAAAATGCGAACGTTTTTGTATTGGAATTTGTTGGGAACTAAAATTGCTTTTGCCCTTTCAGGGCAATGCTGTATCTTGATCTAACACATAGTACTTTGTACTATGCTGTTGCTTTTCGGGCTTTCAGCCCTTTTTTCTGCAACTTCTGTTCTTGATCTGCTATAAGCCGAAAAACATTTGTGTCTTTTGTTACTTGCCCGTTTTATTTTAATTCTTTTTTTTGTAAAAAAGGAGGTTAATATTTTACAAATAGTAAAAAAATGACTTTACAAGGAAGTTGCGCTTAATCAAGACTTAACTTCGGCTCCCTGCAGTATTTTATCTGCCACTTTCCTTGAATTTCCTCACTTTAAAGATGTAAATCCGCCACTATTCTGCCAATATTTCAAGGATTATAAAACTATTTTTTTACAAATACTTAACAAATTACACCCCTTAATTTTCTTTTCTTTAACAATTAGATAATTTTTGATTATTTACTATTTATAAAATTCATTGTTTATTTGCTTGTATAAATTTAATATTTGTAAACAAATTAACCATGAAAACAATTTACAAGGCAATTTTAATTTTTTCGGTTGCACTTTTTACTCCAAACATAATGGCTCAAAAGGCAAGCATCAGCGGAACAATTACCGACACACAGTCTCCGCTTCCGGGTGCTACCATAATATTGTCTAATAATCTAAAAGCTACAACAGATTTTAGCGGCTATTTTACCATTCAGGATGTCAGACCAGGCAGCTTCGAATTAGAAATCTCTTATATCGGATATGAAGTGAAACACATACAGATTGAAATTACTGACAATCAAAAACTGAATTTAGGTACAATTCAGCTGCAAACCAACTCAAAAGAACTTAATGAAGTTGTGGTTAGTGGAATGACCCAAAGAAATAGTGAGGCGAGAGCATTGAACATGCAGAAAAAATCAATGAGTATTGTAAATGTAATTGCAGCCGACGGGATTGGAAAACTTCCGGATCGTAATGCTGCCGAAACCGTACAGCGTATGCCGGGAGTTTCGATAGAGCGCGATCAGGGGGAAGGACGTTTTGTATCGGTGAGAGGATTGCCGCCATTTTGGTCGTCAACTACAATTAACGGAAACAGAATTCCAACTGCCGAAGAAGAAACCACTTCGAGAGCTACCGCATTTGATTTTTTTCCTTCAGATCTTATCGCCTACGTTGAAGCTACTAAAGCGCTTACACCGGACATGGATGGTGATGCGATTGGCGGAAGCGTCAATTTTACTACACAAACCGCTCCAACGAAAAGAACAATTAAAGCAAGTGTTTTTAGCGGATACAATCAAAAATCGGATAAAGGAATTTATAGTGGATCACTTACAATAGGGGACAAAAGTAAAGATGGAAAGTTTGGATACATTATCAATGGTACGTATTGGGACAGAAACTGGGCAACCGATAATTACGAGGCGAGAAGACAAGGTGATCAGGGCGTTTACAGATTGGAGTTGAGAGATTACACCGGAGTTAGAAAAACCACAGGTTTGAATGGTGCAATGGAGTTTAATCCTTCATCTAGAGATAAAATTTTTCTAAAAGTAACTTATGGCGGACTTACAGATGAAGAAACACATTACAAACACCGTATCCGATTTGATAAATTCAATGGTACAACAAATGCATTAACGGTGGAACAACAAGATATTCACAACCAATTAATGACACAATTTTTAGGTCTTGATTTGGGAGGGAAACATCAGTTAGCGAACGGAAAATTAGATTGGAGTCTTGCTTCTTATCGAAACAGGTTTAAGTATGGCAACATCCCAAATGCAGAAGACAACAGTTATTTTTTAATTCAGTTCAATCAAACGGGAGTAGGTGTTAAACCCGAATATTTAAAAACAGTGCCGCTTGCCAATGGTGGAGCAGGAGGTCCAAGAGCGTATTGGGCTGCTGATGGTGGAATTATGGATCCAAGCAATCCAAAGTCAATATTTGATTTTTATTCCGATCCAAATTTCAAAACAGATCCGACAAAAATGAAGTTTTCTACTTTAGAATTATACAAAATCAACATCGTAGAAAGAGACAACATTATTGCGGCAGTCAACTACGAGCACAATTTTAATGAGAATCTTAAAATGAAGTTTGGAGCGAAAGTAACAGATAAAGATCGTATTGCAACTTTTAGAGACGAGTATTACAACTGGACAGGTTCTCCAACCCCTTATTTATCCAACTATGCTTCTGATTTAATTCTTCAACCGGGAGGTACAGATTACTTAAGGAAAGAAACAGGCACTTTGATTGGAAATAGTTTCGGTCCGGTTTTATCAGCGGATGGAATGACAAAATTATTCAATACCTCCAAAGCAAATCTGGTTTTAAATCCTGCTGATTCGCAGATTCCGGAACTGGGTAAAGGATTAGGAAGAAACTTTAATGTAGGGGAGACAACCTCTTCTGTTTATGCGATGTCAACCTATAATCTGTCGGATAAATGGACTGTTTTGGGAGGTCTGCGTGTAACCAATACTATCACACAGGTAACCGGTAAAACTGTAGAAAACAATGTGGTGGTAGATGCTGAGAATACTAAAACGTATACCTCCGTACTTCCAATGTTGCACGTAAAGTACACTCCGATTGAGAATTTGAACCTTCGTTTTGCCACAACCAGGACATTTGCAAGACCTAATTTTGGAGATATTTCACCTGCAGGTTCGCTAAATACTATTGACGGAGAGTATGCAGGAGGAAATCCAAACTTGAACCCTACCTATTCCTGGAACTTTGATTTGTTGGGAGAGTATTTCCTTGACGAAGTAGGAATCATTAATGCCGGAGTATTCTACAAATCGATTACAGATCCAATTTTTGACGATACTTATCAGGGTACCATAAACGGAATTCCGGATATAGAAATCAGTTCACCTGCTAACGGAGGAAATGCATGGATTGGTGGAGTTGAATTTGGAATTACCAAGAGATTTAGCTTCTTGCCGGGATTCCTGAAATATTTTGGAACTCAGATCAATGCAACTCTTATGGACTCTGAAATGACGTTAGGGAAAAATGCTAACAATCCTAACGGAAGAAAAGTGTCAACACCTTATCAGGCAAAAGAATTATACAATATACAACTGTTTTATGAGAGCGGCAAACTAAATGTGAGAGCTGCCTTTAATCACAAGGGAGCTTATGCCACAAGTTTTGATGCCAATGCTAAAAATACAGACATGAATGATATTTATTACGGTAAATACAACTCGCTTGATTTTTCTGCTTCCTATAAAATTGGAGATCATTTTACCATTTTCAGTGATGTAAACAATGTATTGAACGAGCCTTTGATGTACCATTTTGGAGAAACACCAAACCGTCCGAAACAAGTAGAATATTATGGATTAAAGTTTAACCTTGGTTTAAAATATAATTTATAGACAACCTTAAGTTAACCCGTTGGATGTGGGCAGATTTTATTTTTACAGTTTATTTTTTTTTTAATCTGCTGCAATCAACGGGTTTCTAAAACAACCGTACTTATTTCACATTGATCACAACCTCTTCACGTTAAAACTTAAGAACTAATGTCTAAAAAAGCGTCTAATTTTAGGTTCATACTCAAAACGTCCATAGCGGCATTCGGTACTTATTTTTGTATGTATGCCTTCAGAAAACCTTTTACGGTCGCCACTTTCGATCAGTTGTCTTTTTGGGGAATAGATTATAAAATTCTGCTCATTTTAGCGCAGGTTTTAGGCTATACTTTTTCTAAATTTTTAGGAATCAAAATCATATCCGAATTAAAGTCGGCCAGGAGAATTTTATATTTAATCAGTTTTATCGCCATTTCAGAATTGGCTTTGCTGGGTTTTGCTTTGGTACCGGCACCTTACAACATTCTATTTTTATTCATCAATGGATTGCCTTTAGGAATGATTTGGGGAATCGTTTTCTCTTATATCGAAGGCCGGAAAACAACTGAATTACTGGGGGTAATTTTATGCTCGAGTTTTATCGTTTCCTCAGGAGCGGCAAAATCTGTGGGAGTATTTGTTCTGAAGGTTTTGGGATGCAATGAGTTTTGGATGCCTTTTGTTTCGGGATTGCTTTTTATTGTTCCGCTAATCGTATTTTCATTGTTTTTGGAAAAAATCCCAAATCCGGATGACGAAGATTTAGCGTTGCGATCCAAACGAAGACCTTTAGATAAAAAAGAACGTGCATCATTATTCCGACAATTTGCTTTTCCGTTGACCATACTGATCATTTTCTATGCCATGTTAACGGCAATGCGTGAATTCAGAGATAATTTTGCAAGAGAATTATGGGATTCTTTGGGATACAAAGAGAGTATTTCGATTTATATGTACTCCGAAATTCCGATTGCGATAGCTGTTTTGGTCATTTTAGGATTTTTAGGAAGTATGAAAAACAACTACAAAGCCTTCAAAAATTATCATTTGGTGTTGCTCGTAGGTTCTGTACTTATAGGGATTACAACCTTATTGTTTCAAAAACATTTAATATCACCAGTTCCATGGATGATAATTTCCGGATTTGGAATGTACGTTTGCTACATTCCGTTCAACGGTCTGTTTTTTGACCGTATGATTGCCACCTATAAAATTGATGGAAATACCGGATTTTTAATTTACATCGCAGATGCTTTTGGTTACTTAGGAAGCGTACTGGTATTGTTTTTTAAAAATTTTGGCGACAAGAATATTTCCCTGTTAAGCTTTTTTACCACCTGTATTTATCTGCTCTCTTTTGTTGGGATCATCACTACCATCATGTCCTTTAACTATTTTAAAAGGAAGTTTAGAAAAACTGCTAAGATTCATACGGCTATGAGTTATGAGATGTGAGTTATGAGATGTGAGATGCAAGATTTGAGATTTGAGACGCCGAGGGAAACTTGAAACCTGAAACTTGAAACCTGAAACTTGAAACTTGAAACTTGAAACCTGAAACTTGAAACTTGAAACTTGAAACCTGAAACTTGAAACCTGAAACTTGAAACTTGAAACTTGAAACTTGAAACTTGAAACTTGAAACCTGAAACTTGAAACCTGAAACTTGAAACCTGAAACCTGAAACAACAAACCAAAAACAAATAAACAGTAAAACAGTAAAACACATAAAAACACAAACATGAAAGAGAAGTATGATTTAATAATTGTCGGGTCGGGAGTTCTGGGCACATTTCACGCCTACCATGCCCTGAAAAAAGGAATGTCGGTTGCCATTCTGGAAAAAAACAGTAAACCGGAAGGCGCGACCGTTAGAAATTTTGGACAGGTTGTACCGTCTGGAATGGATCGAAAATGGCAGAATTTTGGAAAAGAAAGTTTAAAGATTTATAAAGATATTCAATCGCAGTTTGAGATCAATCTTCGTCAGAACGGAACTGTTTATCTGGCTTCAAATGAAGAAGAATTGCAATTGATTGAAGAGCTCCATCAGATTAATATTTCGAATGATTACGAATCTAATTTGCTAACCAAAGAGCAATGCCTGAATAAATACGACGGTTTACGTGCTGACTATTGTAAAGGAGGATTGTTTTTTCCGCAGGAAGTTACCGTTGAACCTTCTACAATGATTCACAAATTGCACCAGTTTATGACAGCCAATCTTGGACTTGATTTGTTTGTAAACACTACGGTCGTAGAAACCCAGGACCTAAACGATGAAGTAATAGCAAGAACTGCAGCAGGTGAGGTATACAAAGCTTCAAAAATTATTATTTGTAACGGAAGTGATTTCAAAATATTATATCCTGAGATTTACAACAACAGCGATCTGATTGTTTCTAAATTGCAGATGCTGCAGACGAAACCTCAGAACAATTACAGATTGGACGGCTCTATTTTAACGGGATTGACCATCAGAAGATATGAATCGTTTGAAGAATGTAAATCGTATCAGACCATCAAAGCAAAAGAAAATCCGGATAGTTTTGAGAAGAAGTATGGCGTTCATATCCTGTTCAAGCAAGCCCTTGACGGCTCCGTAATTTTAGGAGATTCTCATGAGTATGCTCCCGCAAAAGATATTGATTCTTTGGGATTTGATCTGAATATGGACATCGATCATTTTATGATTGAAGAAGCCAAAAAGATAATCGATTTGCCTACTTATGAAATCCAGAACAGATGGTTTGGAATGTACTCGCAATGCAAGACCAAAGATATTTTCGAATACACTGTTGACCAGAATATTCACATCATAACCGGAATAGGAGGAAAGGGCATGACGGGAAGCGCAGGATTTGCCAAACACAATATTGATATGATTTTTAATGCTTAGGGATTGTGAGATGTGGGTTATGAGTTATGAGTTATGAGTTATGAGTTTTGGATAAAACCTGAAACCTGAAACCTGAAACAAATATAATTTTAAATCATAGTATATAATCTATAATTAAAGTCTTTTTTAGAGAAATAACACAAACGATCAACCATTAACCATCAACTATAAACTAAAAAAAACAGCCTGTTTGGCTATTAAAATAAATACACAAAATGAAAATTAATGAAATTGAAATGGTTGTTTTTGATATGGCCGGAACAACAATAAATGAGCAAAATATAGTTTACAAAACATTGCATAAATCCATCAACAACTTCGGGATCGGGGTTTCTTTGGAATCGGTATTGTCATTAGGAGCGGGAAAAGAAAAACATCAGGCGATCAGGGATATTTTAGAATACAATAACATCACAGACGAGAATAAATCAGATGTAATATTCGAATATTTTAAAGAAACACTGGACAAAGAATATCTTTCAGCTTCCGTTTTACCTATAGAAGGCATTGAAAATATTTTTGAAAATTTAAAAAAGGACGGTGTAAAAGTGGTACTAAACACAGGCTACAGCAGTCACGTTGCGAATACCTTATTAGAAAAGCTGAACTGGAAGGAAGGAAACCAATACGATGCCTTAATCACCGCTGATGATGTAGTGTTGGGACGTCCATTTCCGGATATGATATACAAAGCCATGCAATTGTTTGCGATTACAGATGCTTCAAAAGTTCTAAAAGCAGGAGATTCTGCGATAGATATTGAAGAAGGTAAAAATGCCAAATGTGGCGTAACTATTGGTGTTTTATCCGGCGCACAAACCAGACAGCAGCTTGAAGCAGCCCAGCCCGATTACATATTAAATTCGTTGGCATCGCTTTATAGTGTTATGGGGTGAGCGGTTAGATGTGAATAATGTTAGAAGTAAGAAGCAAGAAGTGAGAAGTAACAATTAACAATTAACAATTAACAATTAACAAT
>NZ_CAGKLC010000109.1 GCF_903469665.1 Flavobacterium sp. UGB4466
ATATTTTGTGAATATCTTATTCTTTCACGTATTCTAGGTTTTAATGTTAATTCCCAGTCGCTACTATCACGTACATTATAATTTTTATCGTGAGAATCAGTGAAAGGAAAAGTAGATTCATTGCCCTTCCATGCTCGGAGTAAATTATAATATATAAAATCTTTTGTTGCATGTGCAGAAAGACTACTTTCGCTAAATGGTTCACTTACATAAAAGGCTGAATAATTTCCATTTCTAGTCGGCATATTTTTTTTTTTAGGTTTGTAATAATTGTTTGGTTCGCAGTTATGTTGAGATTAAATATTTAGCATATCTAATCAAAAAAATGTAATATTTTTTTCAAAAATATCAATTTACATAATTGAACAACCACGTATTTCTACCTGTTTATCAAACAAAAAAGGACAGCTCCCAAATTAATGAGAGCTGTCCTAAAGCAAATTTCTAATTTTGCACTCCTAAAAATGCGTACAGTTTTTGTTAATCTACTAAAAAAGAAGGAGAAACACAGGTTATTCGTTTATAACATCACCATCTTTAGTTTCTTCGCTGGCGATTTTTACCAGTTTATCTTTCAGGTTTAAATCTCCGAAGACTTCCACTTTGTCGTCGATTTCTCTTCCTTTTTTAACGTCAACGCGGGTGGCCTTGTGGTTTAGGACTTTAATGACAAACAAACCTTCGGCTGAATTTACCAATGCCGATTTCGGAATTACAAACGTGCTGTCTTTCGCGTTAAGCGGTAATAAAACTTCTGCTACCATTCCGGGTAATAGATTGGTTTGGGTGTTGTGAACGTCCATTTCGACTCTTTCAGAACGCAGTTTTAAGTCTAAAGCGCCGGACATTCTGGTGATTTTAGCGGTAAAAGTGTCCGGAAGCGATTTTACATTAAAGCTCATTTCGTCGCCATTGTGTAAATATCCGGTGTACAATTCTGGTACCGAAACGGCCAAACGCAATTTATCCTGTTGCTGAATGGTCAACAAAGGCAAATCGGAACCTTTTCCTGCGGGACCTACAAAGGTTCCTAAATTGACATTTCTGGCGGCTACCACTCCGTCAAAAGGAGCACGGATTTCTAAGTACCCTCTCATAATCGAGATTTCTTTGTGTGCCGCGATGGCTGCCTGATATTGTGCGTAGTCTGAGTTTTTCTTTCCGCTGGCCATTTCTAAGTCGTTTTTAGAAATGGTTCCTTCAACTTTGCTCGTTTCGTACAAACGGTTGTAAGTGCTTTTGCTGGTCGCGTAAATGGCTTCCATCGATTTTAATCTCGATTCGGCAGCAGCCAATTGCGAACTGATCTCCGGTGCTTCAAGAACAATTAACAATTGTCCTTTTTTTACTTTCGAACCAATATCTACTTTCAGCAATTTTACAAAACTGCTCACTTTGGCATACAAATCGACTTGTTGAAAACCGGTTAATTCTGCCGGTAAGCGCAATTCTGTAGTCAGTTTTTCTTTGGCCAAAAGGAAAGTTTCGACTTTAGGTTCGATTTCCGCTTTAGGCGCTTCTTCTTTTTTCTTTTCACAGCTTAGTACAACTAAAGCTGTAAATAGTATCGCTGTAGATTTTATAATGTTATTTTTCATTTTTTGGTTTTATATATGTTTTTATAAGTATTCAGAAAGTATAAAAGTTTATCGAAGTGTTTTCGCGACGATCGTAACTTTCGACTTTATGACTTTCGGCTTTATGACTTTATGACTTTCCAACTTTAGACTTATTTAAGGATGAGATATAATGGATACTTTCTTCGTCTTCAGGATCTAAAGAAACGGATTGTGTCGATGTTTTTTCCTGTGCCCATGCAAATATCTGCGGAAGGATCAACAATACGGCAAAAGTAGAAAATAATAATCCGCCGATAACCGCTCTTCCTAATGGAGAAACCTGATCGCCTCCTTCGCCATGACCAATCGCCATGGGTAACATTCCCGCAATCATCGCAACAGAAGTCATGATAATCGGACGAAGACGCAGTGCAGCGGCTTCTCTGGCAGATTCTAAGGCATTCCCGTTTATTTTTCGAAGCTGTTCGGCATTGGTCACCAATAAAACGGCATTGGCAATAGAAACTCCGACAGACATGATGATTCCCATATAAGATTGTAAATTAAGTGTTGAACCTGTAAAGGTCAGCATTAATAAAGCGCCTAAAACAACCGCCGGAACTGTGGTTAAGATCACCAGCGAAACTTTGAACGACTGAAAATTAGCGGCCAACATTAAGAAGATTACAAAAACGGCAACCAATAATCCGGTCTGTAAACTGCTTAATGTCTCGCTCAATACCGTGCTTAGTCCAATTGGAGTTATAAATAAACCACGAGGCAATTCGCCTAATGAACTAATGGTCGATGCAACATCTTTTGTGGCCGTCCCCAAATCGGTCTGGTTGATGTTGGCCGTAACGGTAATGTATGGCATGGCCCCTAAATTGTCATTTTCACCACTTACAAAGCCGGGTGTAATTTTGGCAACGTCGCTTAAAACCGGACGAAGCGAGTTTTTCAATACCGGAATTTCTCCAATATCGGTTTTGCTTTTCATTTTATTCAACGGAACCTGAACTTGTACAGAATAGGATAATCCTGCTTTTTCGTCGACCCAGTTGTTTTTTTCAGTATAACGTGACGATGAAGTCGATGCTATAAGAGAACGTGAAATATCATTCATATCAACGCCCAATTCGGCTGCACGTGTTCTGTCAATATTAATGTTCATGGCCGGATAGTGTATCGGCTGACCAATTTGTACGTCTCTGAAATAAGATATCGCGTTTAGTTTGTTTACAATCTGAGTGGCATATAATTCATTTCGTTTTTTGTCTTTTCCGGCAATTCGAATTTCAATTGGAGTAGGAGACCCCTGACTCAATACTTTATCGGTCAATTCGATAGGTTCAAAAGAAAGTTTAGTGTCCGGTAAAACTTTTTTCAGTCTTGCTCTTAACTCATCTTTAAACTCATCCATATCGACATGATACTCTTTTAAACTTACCTGAAAAACCGCTTCATGCGAACCCGCCATAAAGAGATAAATGGGGTTAATCGAGAACAGGGAAGGGTGTTGCCCGACATAAACAGAAGAAATTCCGATATGCTCTTTACCTACCATTTTTTCCAATTCTTTCAGCACAATTCGGGCTTGTTCTTCGGTTCTTTCCAATCGCGTTCCGTCAACAGCACGCATTCTCAATTGAAACTGACTTGAATTTGTTTTTGGGAAAACATCTTTTCCGATAAAACCAATTAGAACAATAGCTAAAACAGTCGCTGAAACTAAATAAACAATCGATGTTACTTTTTTATGTACAAACAATCGGTCTAAAGTTCGCATGAAACGAATTCTGAAACGCTCAAAAGGACTTATTTTTCCGTTATTATTAGTATCTTCTCTTTCTACATAGCTTTTTTTCTGAGTGATCAGATTTTGTTCTGATTCGGGAGTTAAACCGCAGTCATTAAATTCGGCTTCGTCGTCGGTAATTTCAGGGCCATGTGGATGTTTTTCGTGTCCTTTCATCATCCAGTTCGCCATTACCGGCACAAAGGTTTGAGACAATAAAAACGAAATAACCATAGAGAAACCAATCGCTAAAGCTAAAGGAAGAAACAAGGCTCCGGGAATTCCCACCATGGTAAATGCCGGTGCAAATACGGCTAGTATACAGAGTAAGATTAATAATTTAGGCAAAGCAATTTCCTGACAGGCATCCCAAATGGCGAGTGCCTTGGGTTTTCCCATGTCGAGATGCTGGTGAATGTTTTCGATGGTTACCGTACTTTCGTCTACCAGAATTCCAATGGCAAGCGCTAGTCCGCTCAAAGACATTAAGTTGATCGTTTGTCCGAATAATTTCAGGAATAAAACTCCGGAAATAATCGAAATTGGAATGGTCATAATGACGATTAAAGCAGCACGACGGTCGCCCAGGAAAAGCATTACCATTAATCCCGTTAAAACCGCACCGATAATTCCTTCGGTAATCAAACTTTTAACGGAGTTGATTACATAAACCGACTGGTCAAATTCGTAAGATAAATTAACATCTTCGGGAAGTGTACTCTGAATTTTAGGAAGTTCTTTTTTTAATTTCTGAACCACATCCCAGGTCGAAGCATCTCCCGCTTTTGCAATACTGATATAAACCGAACGTTTTCCGTTTACCAAAGCGTAACCCGCTGTAATATCGGCACCGTCTTTTACGCTTGCCACATCGCCTAATTTTAAGTTTTGAACACCGCCTTTGAATAACGGAATCTGTTCAAAATCTTTAACTTCTTTAATTGTATTATTGGTAGGCGTAATATAATTTTTGTCGCCCATTCTCACGTTTCCGGAAGGGGCCGTCTGATTGTTTAAACGAATGGCCTCGACAATTTGATCGGGTGTCATATTGTGCGAACGCAATAGATCCGGATCTACGTTAACCTCGATAGTTCTTGGGCTTCCGCCAAAAGGAGCCGGAGACAATAAACCGGGAATTGAAGTAAAAGAAGCACGAACATAAACGTTAGCTAAATCCTGTAATTCGTTGTTCGATCTGATTTTTGAACTCAAAACCAATTGTCCGATTGGCAATGATGAAGCATCAAAACGTATGATAAAAGGAGGTTGTGTTCCCGGAGGAAAAACCGCCTGGATTCTGTTGGACAGCGCGCTCAATTCGGCAGCGGCCTGCGCCATATTGGTTCCTTCATAATAGGTTAATTTCATAATCATTAACCCCTGAATATTTTTGGTTTCTACCGATTTGATACCATTCGAAAAAGGTAAAACGTTTACGTAGTTTTTAGCAAAATAAGCTTCCATCTGGTCGGGTGTGTAACCTCCAAACGGATGCGCAATATAGATAACCGGCAAATTCATTTTCGGTAAAATATCGACCTTAATGTCTCTGATGGCACCAATTCCGAAGAAAAAGAGACCCGCAACCAATACGAGAATGGAGATGGGCTTGCGGAGTGCAAAACGTATTAAATTCATTGGGCTTTATAATTAAAATTCATTTATAAATAAGTCAAAATTTCCTGTTGCAGCGACTTTCAGTAGGTACGACTGCCATACATTATTATTGACAATATCACGATCGATTTCGGCACGATTTAAA
The DNA here is from genome assembly GCF_903469665.1 of Flavobacterium sp. UGB4466. GTDB lineage: Bacteria > Bacteroidota > Bacteroidia > Flavobacteriales > Flavobacteriaceae > Flavobacterium > Flavobacterium lipolyticum. The sequence continues at coordinate 5,123 of NZ_CAGKLC010000109.1, forward strand.
ACGTACATGGTCTGCGTTAAATCAGTCAAATCAGTTAAGCCGTTTTTGTATAAAGTCGATTTCTGAAGATAAGCTCTTTTGGCAGCATCTACCTGAATGGGTGCTTCGGCATAATTCTCTAAAGTGATTTTGATTTTATCTTCAGCAAAATTCAACTGCGATTTCAGCTCACGATCGGCTTGGTTGTATTCTTCCTGTAGTCCCTGAGAAATAAATTTCTGAGCAGTGACTTGCTTGTTTGAACGGAAAGGAGTCGTTAAATTCCATGTAATTCCAATTCCAACTAAATAATTGGTACGATCCGGATTGACACCATCCCAGTAATTTCGGGTAAAGGCATGCTGATTTGTGGCATAACTGCTGTCAAATCCTGAAGCTCTGGTTTGCAATACACCAAAAGCAGTCATGGTTGGATAATAGAATCTTTTGTACAATTTGACTTGCTGATCGCTGTAATCGATTTTTGTTTTATACAATTGTAATAAAGGATGAAGACTGTCTGTGGCAGTATTTTCCTTAATCAGTTCTTTTGGAATTTGAGTGACAAAAAGAGAATCGGTTACAAAATCCTGAGGTGCAACGCCCATTAGATCGACCAATTTGTTGTTTTGTTCTTTCACAAAATTTTTGGCCAGATTCAGCGCAATTTTAGCTTTTGATACTTCGGCAGTGGCTAAAGTAGAATCGACTCCGGCTAATAATCCGTTCTTCACTCTTGCTACGGCTGTTTTTTTGAAAACCTGAGCGCGATCCAGATTTTTTTGCTGTGAAATCAACAATCTCTGACTTGCGAGTAAATTCAGATAAGCGGCAGAAATTTTGATTTCCTGTTGAAATTTTTCCTGTTTCAGATCCTTTTCTTTGGCCTGAACATCAATTTTAGATAAATTGATTTTTTCCTGCGTTTTTCCGAAAGTGAAAAAATCCCAGTTCATGTTGACCAGATAAAGTGCGCCAAATGCCGAATTCCAGTTTTGTTCCGGTAAAGGAAGTCCGGATGAAGCTACTCCAAGACCCCCAAAGCCATAAAGAGGCCCATTTTGACCGTTTACAGTTCCGTAATCCTGTTGCGCCGATAAGTTTAGGTTGGGCAGGTAATCACGTTTAGACTGCTTAAGACTTTCGCGTGATGCATTGGTGTAATTGTTTTTTGCCTTGATGGAACCGTAGTTTTCCAAACCTGTTTTTATGGCTTCTTTTAAAGACAGGGTTTGAGCAGAACTACCACAGGCAAAAATCAAGAAAACTAATAAAGTAATTTTTTTGAAATACATATAAACTAGTGGTGTGAATTTGATCTCTCAAAATTATTTCACTTGGTCGGATAAAAGCTTTCTTAAATGATGTAATGCGATTATAAATGACCAATTCAATTGGTCATTTATTGGAAATAAAAATTAAAAAAATGTAGTTAATTTGTAAACTATTTAAGTTTTAAGAATGAAGAGAGAAATGGAAAACATATTGGATCACAAATGGTGGCAGGAAATTGCCGTTGTTGCTTTTTCATTTACTATTTATACCTTAAAAAACGACTGGATGTTGTTCAGTTCGTTTACCTCCATCTTAATGGGGATCTTTTTCTATTTAATTTTATACCTGCACGCCCAGTTCAACCGTTTCTTTTTGCTTCCCATACTTTTTAAAAAACAGCGTCCCGTGACTTATATTTTTCTGACACTGGCGGGAGTATTACTCTTTTCGGTTGTTTTGTATGAGGTGACCAGTCTGGAAATGTTTAGTAACTGCCGTTTGTATCAAAATTCTCATCAGCGCAGTTATGTGTATCAACTGGCCAGTGTTTTAGGGACTTTGGTTTGTATACTGAGCCCGATAATTGTTTTTAAGTTTTACAGAATTCACAAGAGACAGACCGATGAGACTCTTTTGTTCAATCAAATGCAATTGAATTCATTGAAGGGACAATTGAATCCACACTTTTTATTCAATACCTTTAATACGCTTTACGGAATTAGTCTCGAGTTTCCGGACCGAACATCTGATTTAATCATGAAAGTATCGCAGTTGATGCGTTATCAGCTTGAAAGCAATAACAAACAATGCGTGTCTCTGGAAGACGAACTCGAGTTTATAAACAGTTATGTTCAGCTGGAGAAAGAAAGGGTAGGGTATCGTTGTGAGATTACGTACGACTGTAAAATCGATAATGAAAATGCCTATAAAGTATCACCCATGCTGCTGATTGCGTTTATCGAAAATGCATTCAAACACGGAACCTGTGCGATAGAAAAATGTTTTGTGAGAATCATTATTACGGTCGAGAACGGGTTGCTTCATTTGCATGTAGTAAATTCCATTCCAAAGAAAAAAACGGATGTTATTTCGACTAAGATTGGTTTAAAAAATACCATAGAACGATTGAATCTGATTTATGGGAAAGCCTATAAACTAGACATTCAGGACGATAAGAATACTTACATTGTAGATTTGAAACTGCAATTGAAAAAGTTTGTAGAATGAGAGAACCTAAAAAATGTATAATTGTCGATGATGAACCGGCAGCGCATTATGTGCTGGCGAATTACATCAAGCAAAATCCGCAATTAGAATTGGTTTTTCAGGGCTTTAACGGTATTGAGGCAATGGATTATTTAAGAGACCATCCTGTTGATTTGATGTTTCTGGACATCAATATGCCGGAGATATCAGGGATGGAATTACTGAAGATTATTCCCACACATCCCAGTACAATTTTAACGACCGCTTATTCTGAGTATGCCCTTGAAAGTTACGATTACGGTGTTATAGATTATCTTCTCAAGCCTATTTATTTTCCAAGATTCCTCAAAGCTATCGATCGTTTTTTTGCCACGGAGAACGGTAAAGTGAAAACTGAAGATGCAGTAATCAATTCCGTTACAGTGAAGGTTGACGGTTACTTTATTGAGATAGAATTGGACCAGCTTTTGTTTGCACAGAGTTTTGGGAATTATGTGAAGTTACATACCATAAAAAGAACGTATCTGGCTTCTATCACCACCAGTGAATTGGAGAAATGCCTGCCCGAGAAGAATTTCATGCGCATTCACAAGTCCTATATCGTAGCACTGGATAAAATTGAGACCACCGATAAAGATTTTGTGGTCATTAAAAACGAAAAATTACCCATTGGTATTACCTATAAAAGAGAATTATCAGATCGATTGAAAAAATGATACCGATGTAACATTAGACTGAAATAGACGTAAAATTGATAAAAAAAACAGAAATGAAGGGAGCTTACTAATTCAATTATTTCAAAGAAGAAGCCTGCTCAGGAGTAATTCCGGCAGGCTTTTTTGATTCTATTCCAATTTTAGGTTTTATTAATTGCACAAGTTGAATGATTTTCAAAGTAATAGCTTCTACTGAAAAGGATTAAAAAAAAAATCTGCAAAATCTGCTAGATCTGCGTGTGAAAAAAAACAAATTCCCGCAGATCTGGCAGATTTTTTAATCGATTTAATCCTTTTAATCTGTGGCTATTATTTTTCAACACTTAGAATCTTTGTGTTTAAATTAATTGCATTATTAAGGTTGATTATACCAACTGCTGTTTCCAGACCGGCAATTTTACCCCTTTAAAAACCAGCCATAAACTAAGAGACAATTCGGCAATTAAACAAGGCATCAATAAAATTATACTTGAAAGTTTCGGGATCAGAATTAAGAAGAAACTATTGGTAAGATAACAAACTCCCGCCAGGCTCATTAAAAGTCCAATAGTCTTTGGTAGATAACCCGATTTAAAGATCAGATAGCCCTCCAGTAAACAAACAAATCCAAAAAAGATCAATCCGATTCCGAAACCAAAATCGTGCAATTTGATCGAAAGATAAGATAAGGTGTGTAACTGCTCTGGACTGAAAGATTTTAAATATTGGGCATCACCCAGAAAAAATAAGGCTGCCAAAAGATTCAGTTTATTGGCCACTAAAACGGCAGTCTGGATTAAATTGAACGATAGATTTAAAAGAGCAAGTTTTCGGTTTACCGGTTTTAAAAGATAATAGAGAATAATCATGACCGGCAGATCGCAGATTTGCATAATAAGATCCGCTGTAATGCCAATTTTCCACAGAAATTGCGAATGCATAATATTTTGAGCAGTGGCAGTGGCATCTCCGGACACAAACAATTTGTTTCTGACAAATGTTTCTGCGAAGAATCCCATGACGATAATGACCAAATATAATATCCCGGCTATGCGTGCATAAAGCTGTGGTGAAGCTTCAAAATTTTTCAGGTTAGATTTCATTTTTTAGGTTTTGGTTTTTCGTAAGACGTCTGACACAGAACATTGTTACCGACTATTTTAACATTTTTTTACAATATCATTTTTTCTTCAGAATAAAGTAGTAATTTTAATACGTTATTAAGAGATGTTAATTTAAAATTGGGCACATGAAAAAAATATTCCTGATGATAACCTTTTTGTATAGCAGTTTTTTAATAGGGCAGAGTGGAGTTTCTCCTGACAAAGTGGTCACACCCCCTGAAAAAGTAGTTTTTACTTTTCAGAAAGAATATCCCGGTAAAGTTCCGGTCTGGATATTGAAATATGTTGGAGATGACGACGATGAAATTCGGTATGAAGCTAAGTTTAAAACAGATAAAAACACTAGTGCATTGGCGGTTTATGATAATTTGGGAGTTCTCAAAGCTTTTGAATTACAGATTCCATTCAGTCAGCTGCCACAAAAAGCACAAACCTATCTGAAGAAAAATTATCCTGCCAGTGCCATTAAAGAATCGGCAGTAGTGGTAGACGATAAAAACAAAACCACTTACGAAGTTGGGATACAAAAAAACGCCAAATTCTATGACATTGTTTTTGATAAAAACGGAGGTTTTGATGTAATCATCGAGAAAGATTAAAACAGAATTCTTACTAATTCAATATACTCAGAATTATAAACCCGACAGGTTTTTGAAACCTGTCGGGTTTAATTATAGATTCACAAAATAAAAATTACAAATTCATTCCGCCTGAAACCTCAATGCGTTGTGCATTTACCCAGCGTGCCTCTTCGGTACATAAAAAGGCAACTTCAAGTTTCAAGTTTCAAGTTTGAAGTTTCAGGTTTCAAGTTTCAGGTTTTAGGTTTCAGGTTTTAGGTTTTTAGTTTCAAGTTTCAGGTTTTCTACTCTTCACATCTCACATCTTGCATCTTGCATCTCACATCTTGCATCTCACATCTCACAATTAACATTTAAAACAAAGTTCCCTGTATAAGTTCCGGCTGCGGATTACTGCCAAAAGGAAAAGAATCAATGACAAAAAACTGTTTTTTTATGGGATCTAATTCACGGAGAATAATTTCTTTACAGGAAAAATTCATTGCAATAGTGGTAAAGAGCTGTGATGCGACTTTAAGATTTTCAGCAGTTAGTTTTCTGCCGATAGAAATATGCGGATCACTGCTTTTTTTAAGGTTGGAAAGTAGTAACGCTTTCTGTGTCTTTTTCATGACAGGCTGTAAACTCTTTTTTGATTCTTCACTTGGAGCAATGAAAAAAGCACCGCTTTCGTACGAACCAAAATCATCCAAATGTACCTGAAACGGAGTAAAGGTATCACAAACATTAAAGAGCTTTTGCTTGAATTTATCCAGTTGAGAATCGTCAGTTGTAAACTCGCAAATCGTAATATGTGCCACCGAATTTTTACTGTTGAACCAGCCAATTTTAGTCGCCAGAAGTTCTTTCATGGTTTTGATGGCCTCAATTATTTCTGGTGAAGGATGAATGACAACTGAATATTTCTTTTCCATTTTAACGTTCGATTTTTGGCAAATTTAAAGAATTTGTTGGCATCTAAATCTTTCCTTTCAGATGCAATCGATATTCAATTTCTGATTTTAATAAACCGCTTCCTCCTCCAAAATGTTCAATTACTTCAACATCAGGCTGCTGTTTTAAACAAAAAGAAGTAAACTCTTTTTCGATATGATCTTCGATCCCCGAACTCAAAAGGACAATATCTATTTTGTGGTTCAGAAAATAATCCTGAGCCAGTTTTTCGTCATTAAAACCAACTGCATTCCAGTTTTCGTAAGCATTTACTAATCGGAGCAAAATCTCAAGAATGGCTTGGTTCTTTCCAAGCAGTAAGAATTCGTATGTTTTCATAGATAATAGTTTTTAGAATTCTTTCTAAGATGCTAAGGTGCTGCGCTACTAAGGTTCTAAGATTCCATAAGTTTAGTAACTTTAGGCCTTAATAGCTTAGAAAAAAAGTCTGTATTTTACAAATGTACTAGTAAAGAGCTTGTTGTAACTTAATCTAGAATAAGAAAACTTCGAAAATTTGTAAAACCTTAGCACCTTCGTGTCTTAGTATCTAAGCACCTTAGTTTCTTAGTCCCTTAAAAAAAAAAAACAAAAGATTTTACAGCTGTAGTGCTTCAGATAGTCAGTGACTTAGCGTTTTTGGGAGGAAAAAGTTTTTCATAATGCGGAAAGCCGTAATGATTTCTCTAAAGTTGCTTGTAATTTCGCGCCATAATAACGGGTAATTATGCTGTGTTTACCTTTTTAGACCGCATAATAGGTTGTTATAATTAACTGTTTTTGGAGAAACAATTTTTTTAATTACAATGAAAATTAGACTTATTCATTTGATCGTGGATATAAGCTTTGTATGAATTTGCAGGATTACAAAAGAGTCTGATTTTTATAGGGTTTTTAGATTTGGTTATTGGGTTATCCGGATCTAAAGACCCTTTTTTTTATTCTTCCTACTGCTATTATAAGTAACCATTAATTTTAAGCCATTCTTCGCAATCTCGGGTCCAAAATTTACTTGTACTATTTACGCCCAACCCAAAACCATGACCTCCTTTTTCATAAAGATGTAATTCAGCTGAAACCCCGTTTCGTTTAAGCGCCAGATAATAATTAATACTGTTCTCTGGTAAAACGGCTTTGTCGTCTGTGGCATGAATCAGGAAAGCGGGAGGAGTTTTTGAAGTAACTTTCTTTTCGTTAGAATAAAAATCACGTACTTCCTGTGAGGGATTATTCCCCAGTAAACTACTTTGCGAGCCTTTGTGTGTAATCTCATTTTGCATGGATATTACCGGATAAATTAAAAGTGAAAAATCCGGGCGTGCACTTGTTTTAGATTTTGTATCGTAAGTTATCTCGTCGTAATGTGTTGCCAGGGTTGAGGCTAAATGACCTCCGGCTGAGAAGCCAATAATCCCTATTTTGTTAACATCTATGCTGTACTTTGTTGCATTTTGCCTTACATGACGTATAGCTTCCTGTGCGTCCTGTAATGGTCCGTTTTTTTTGTCTTTCATGATTAGATCACTAGGTAATCGGTATTTGACAACAAAAGCTGCAATTCCCAGGCTATTGAGCCAGTTGGCGACTTTGGTACCTTCTTTATCAATGGCTAAATGTTGGTATCCTCCTCCCGGAAAAATAAGAACAGCAGTTTGATTGGGTTTAGTTTGTTTAGGTAAAAAAACACTCAATGTTGGAACGGTAACTAAACGTGTACTCTGCACTTTTCCGTCTACAAAAGATTCATTTTCCTTGTATTCCGGAGCTTTTATTTCATCAGGGATTGTATTCCAGAGCGGTATAATTTCATTTTGTGCATGTATAGTAGTGTGCATGAAGGTGAATAAAAATAAGGTTAGAAGTAATTCTTTTACATTTTTCATGAATTATAGAAGTGTTTAAATGGGTTGAAAAAGTATTTCAAAACAAAGTTTTTTGGGATCTGTTTTACGCTTTTGTAAAAATGTAACAAATGACTTTTACTTCACAAACCTGAAGATTACAGTGAATTGATCAAAAGTGAAAGTTTTTTGGACAATTTTGATAGATAAAACGGTTAAGTTTGTAAAAATAGCTTTTAACAAATATATTACTTAAAATGTAATTTAAAGTATTTTTTTTTGAGCGATCTGTTTAAT
>NZ_CAGKLC010000110.1 GCF_903469665.1 Flavobacterium sp. UGB4466
CCTTTCTTTCACATAGTATATTATGTGCTTTTTAACTAGTGAAACGCCTTTTTTAAGTCTACAAAATCTATGTTTCTATGTGTTAAAACGCTTCCAGCCAACGGATTAATTTTAAATTGAGGCATAACAGCATAACCCATGTGAGACCTTCTTTTGATTTTTTTAAAGAAGGCTCTCACTAACCAAATTATAAAAAGCAGATGAATAAAAAGCAATTATTCTTATTACACTTCGCCGGTGGCAGTATCTACTCCTTCGAGTTTCTGAGAGCATTATGCACCGATTTTGAAATGATACCGCTGGAACTTCCCGGAAGAGGAAAAAGAATCAAAGAAAAACTATTGACTTCCTATCCGGATGCTATTAAGGACCTGTTCTCACAGATAACCGATAAGCTTAACGGGAGCCCGTTTATCGTTTACGGGCACAGTTTAGGTTCGTCTCTGGGTTTGGGAGTGACCGATTTATTAGAGAAAAACAACACTCCGCCCCAATGTTTGATCGTAAGCGGTAATGCCGGACCCGGAATTGCAACAGAAAACAACAGATCTGAGCTGGAGCGTGACGATTTCATCAGCATGCTTACCGAATTGGGTGGGATACCGGATGAGTTATTAAATAGTAAAGAACTGCTCGATTTTGTATTACCAATACTTAAGGCTGATTTTAAAATAGTAGAAGAAGATTTTTTTATTGAAAATGCCATTGTAAAAGCTCCGATTGTGGCCATAATGGGGAACTCAGAGAAATATGTAGATCGGATAAACAATTGGAGAAAGCACACGTTTTCCGGTTTTAACTCCTACATACTAAAAGGAAACCATTTTTTTATACTCGACCATGGTGATAAATTGAAAGAAATTTTTGATATTAGTTTTAAGGAATGTACAAGTCTTAATTATAATAATGTACAATAGCATTGCTAAAAAACAAACCAATTATGAAAACAACCAAAACCCTGATTACCGCTGTTATGATACTATTAATTTCAATTGGCAGTAGGGCACAAAACAACAAAAAAGAGCAGACCGAAAATCAATTGACGATTACAGGAATTACCGGACAATCTATCAAGGAATCTGCTGATGTAAATAATGTCGAAAAGCTAATTGCAGCAATCAGCAATCAAATAGTAAAAGAAAAGCTGGCACCGGCCAATACGACCAGTTTGTCTTATATACTCAACAGCAAAGAGTTTATAATAAACGGAGTGAAGCAGAAGCCGGAAGTACAATTGAGATATAAAAATAAATATATCGGAAACCATGCGAAATGGAATATTTGTAAAAACTTCAAGGCAAAATAAAATTCATCATGAGATGAGTTTTCTTCTTTAGTATACATCCTGCTTTTACCATTCAGAGTGATTATCCTATTCTTGAAATATTGCGATCCCTTAAATTTCTTAAATTTTATCAATTCAAAAGAGCTTGAGTTTACATCTTGTATCCCTTACAGGCAATCTTATTAAATACATTAAAAAAATAATGAAGTATAATTATATGCATTTAAAATATATCGCTTTACTATGCGTGTTTGTTTTTCTGGGCAATTCAGTATACGGACAAAGTTCAAAAGCAACGGGTAACGAAATATACAAACAAGTGTCAGCAGCATCCATTTCAGGAACCATTATTGATGCTGAAAATAAAGAGCCTGTTATTTTTGCAACCATTCTTTTGTTGAACGAGGAGCAGGAAACATTAGTAAAAAGCGAATTGTCTGAAACAAAAGGAGAATTTAATTTTAGAAACCTGAAAAGCGGGAACTATAAAATTAAAATTACCCATGACGACTACAAAACGTTTAGCACAGGAATTATAACCATTAAAACAGACAATCAAAAAGAAGTACTGCCGATAGAATTGTTCAAAATCACAAAAAAGGAAAGCTTAAAAGAAGTCGTAATACTTAAAAAGAAAAAGTTTGTGGAGACTAAAATCGATCGTACCATTTTAAATGTTGACGCTTTAGAATCTAACTCAGGAATTACCGCTTTAGAATTGTTAAAGAAAGCTCCCGGAATCAGTATAAGCGATCAGGGAGTTGTAAGTCTGAATGGAAAAGCAAATGCGACCATTTTTATCGATGACCGTCCAACCTATCTGTCAGGCGCCCAACTTGAAAGCTATTTAAGCGGATTAGCTTCAGATAATATAGACAAAATTGAAATCATGACCAATCCGCCTGCGAAATATGAAGCAGCAGGAAATGGCGGAGTGATAAACATCAAATTAAAAAAGAGCAAAAAAGAAGGAGAAAACGGAAGTGTTATTCTGGGCTTAAGACAGCATAAATTTACAGAATACAATGCCACGTTTGCTTTGAACAAAAAAAAGGAGAATTACAATATCTTTCTGAATGGAAATGCAGGTTACAAAAAACGCTTTCAGGATCTTTATATCAACAGAAACTATACCGATACAGGCAGCTACAGCAAACAGGAAAACAATAATGTAGGAGATGCTATAGTAACGAATCTAAGATTTGGAGCAGACTATAATCTGTCAAAAAATACGGTGATTGGAGTCTCTGCAGATGCGTCAATCTGGAATGGAAATGATCTTGATAACAGTTTGAATTACCTTTATAACAGAAACCAAACTACAGATTCCATTGTAAAAACATTAGGCAGCTCAGATGCTAAATCGGTAAACAGCGGAATAAATCTGAACATTAATCACAAGCTTAACGAAAAAAGCGATGTGAGTGCCAATTTAGATTACTTACTATACGATTCTTTTCCCTATCAGGAATTTAAAAATTCGATCATTTTTCCGGATGCAAACAAAAATTATTCCGATATGCTGGTAGGAGGAGCAGCTTCTAAGGTTAATATTTATTCAGGAAAAGCAGATTATTCCAATCAGCTGACCAAAAAAACAAACCTGCAGACCGGATTCAAATACAGTAATATCAAGACCAACAATAAGAGCGAGTATTTCGATATCGTAAATGATATTTCGACGCCAAATTTAAATCAGAATAATAAATTTCTATACAACGAGAAAATAACAGCTTTATACGTGAGCTCCAACACAACTTTAGACAGACTTTCTGTACAGTTAGGACTCCGCTATGAAAGTGTAAAAATTGTCGGAGATCAGTTAGGAAACGAAATAAAACCGAGAACAAAAAATACAACTAAGTACGACAATTTATTTCCAACCTTATACCTGTCTTATAAGCTCGACTCTTTAGCCAATAACACAGTAGGAATCAATTACGGAAAAAGAATCGACAGACCATTTTATCAGGATCTTAACCCTATGGTTATTCAGGTTGATAAATTGACATTTTACAAAGGAAATCCCTATCTGCAACCTTCAATTACAAATTCTGTTGAAGCTTCTTACGCATACAAAAGCTTGTTGAATTTTACTCTTGCCTATAGTAAAATTGACGATCAGATCATGGAGACTATAGAAATTATAAACAATGTCTATTACAGTATGCCCGGAAACATTGGAAATACTCAGGTAACCAATCTGAGTCTTAGTTCCACATTTAATATTGCGCCATGGCTAACTTTTACCGGAAATGCACAAGTATCGTATACCGATACCAAAAGTGATTTCTTTGGAGGTAAACTGCATACATACGGTTATAATTTTAGAATCGATCCCGTATTGCAGGTAAAACTGAAAAGAGATTACAATATAGAACTTTTTGGACGCTATGTTGGGAAAGCTTATGTAGCACAATTTACACTGGATCCTTATTGGTTTCTTGATGTGACAATCAGCAAAAAACTTTCAAACAGAAGTTCTCTTAAATTAATAGGGATGGATATTTTCAGAACCTATATCACCAAAGGACAAATTAATAATCTGGTCAATGCAAATGCCGACTTCAGAACATTATGGAATACGAGACAGGTCAGACTATCGTTTACCTATAATTTTGGGGATAAGATGACTACTCAGGAGAGAGAAAATAACAGTATCGATACCGAAAAAAACAGAATCAAGTAAATCATAATCATCTGTCTTTTCTAGTTGCTAATTTTGACTTAGCATCTAAAAAAATAGAATTTAATTTTCAAGTTAATTTCAGAATCCGAATTTAAAAAGGGACACCATCTCTTTAAGACTTTATCAACCACAACAAAAACTTTTAAGATGTTTAAAATATCACTAAAAAATTCAATTCTTCTGGCAGCCTATGCTTTGCCAAATACAATTCTTAGTTTCGGAATAGTGTACATTATAAACAACACTTTGTCAGGCAACAAGTCATTTATGACGGATTATACCGGAATGGTTTTTTTTGCAATTGTTGTATATACTTATCTGATAAACATCATTTTTCAGAAAGGGCTCAATGAGTTTTCCTTTAAAATGTTATACGACAACGAAAAAACAATATTCTCAAAAATACTTCAAACCTCACTGATAAAATTAGAAAACTTAGGTTCTCAGCGTTTTTTTACCGTTGTTGAAGATTTACGGGTATTTGGACTTTTACCTTATACCGTAACCCATACCGTAAATTCTGTTTTAATGTTAGTGCTTTGTTTGATCTATATGTTTACCATCTCGGTAAGTTCTGCTCTTATTGTGGTAGTATTGATTATAGCCGTTGCCGCTTCCTATTTTGTAGTAATCAACTCTATGTCTAAAAAAGTAACCAGTCTCAGAGAATACAATGACGATTATTATAAGTACGTGGACGATGTTATGAAAGGATTTAAAAAACTAAAACTGAGTTTTTTCAAAGCTGAAAACTTAATGAATAGATTTTTAATTCCGAATCGGGATCAGGCGGGTGAATTAGACTTTAAAATTAGTTATATCTTTTTGTCTATAAATCTTATTAGTCAATATGGTTTATATGCCATTATCGCAACTATTTTGTTTGTATTACCGTCATGGGGATTATTGAGTCAGTCTGATGTGATAGCGTATGTAGTAATTGTTTTATTCATTTCAGGCCCCATAAATAACCTGATCAATCTGCAGCAAACCTATACACGTTTTATCGTGGCCAATAAAAGAATCAAGGATTTCTTGAAAGACTTTGAAGTAGATGAAGATGTGAAAAAACTAGTGCCGATAGACAACACTTCTTTTGAAAGTATCGAATTCAAAGACATACATTTTTCATACAATAGCGATTCCAACGACAGTGCTTTTGCATTAGGACCAATAAACTTAGAAGTTAAGGAAGGCGAGACCATCTTTATTGTTGGTGGAAACGGTTCCGGAAAAAGTACTTTTATCAATACCTTCACTGGATTATACACACCTTCTAAAGGAGGGATTCTTTTAAATGGAAAAGAAATAGAATCGGGTCAGGAAAATCAAAATTTAATTGCAGCCGTGTTCACCGACGATCATATATTTTCTCATAATTATGAAGAATATACCGTTGAAAACAATCCGGAATACAAAGAGTTATTAGAAATGATGAAGCTGGACAAAGTCATTTTAGATGATAAAGAAAGTTCTGCCAGAAGAAAATTTTCTAAAGGACAAAGTAAAAGAATGTCCTTGATTTTTGCTTTAATGGAGAAAAAACCAATCCTGGTTTTAGACGAATGGGCCGCCGATCAGGATCCTTATTTCAGGAAGTTTTTTTACGAAGAACTTATCCCAAAGTTAAAAGCAGAAGGTAAAACAATCATTGCAGTAACACATGATGACGCTTATTTCCACCTGGCAGATCGAATTATAAAATTTAATTACGGTAAAATTGATGCTGAGGTAAAAGTAGATAAATCAAAAGAATACAGTAAAGAGCTTTTCTGGGCATAATAAGGTGTGCAAACATAGCACACGGATTAAACAGATTCGCTAAAGCGAAAACGCTGATTGACGCTGATTTATTTGTTTATGTCTTATTCTGAAAATAGAATTTTAAATTATGCTCCAGCGGAGCATAATATTTATAGCAAAATTATCCAACACCAAATACAAGCTCCGGAGGAGCGAAATATCTATAGCATCCAGAGGGGCAAGGCAGGTATAGCTCCAGCGGAGCATAATATTTATAACAAAATTATCCAACACCAAATACAAGCTCCGGAGGAGCGAAATATCTGTAGCATCCAGATTGGAAAATTCAATTTGTTTAATTCCTAAAAATTAAGCGAAACAAGATATCATTTAGTTCTAATTGCGTAAAAATATTTTAAAATGAAACTCACCCTTCCTCAGCAAGATGTTTATTTCGAGCAGTTATTATATCCCAATGAGCCCATCTATAACATTGGGGCTAAGATTAAAATTAAAGGCCAAATAAACCATGATGCATTTCAAAAAGCATACATTGCTTTAATTGATCAGCACGATTCGTATAGAAGTATACTTACCAGCAAGCACGAAAATGTTCGGATTAAAATTGTAGAAGATCATAATTCAGCTTTGGGATTTGTTGATTTTTCTCACTCAGGAGAACCTTTCGAGGCAGCAAATGTGTATATGCAGGAAGAGTTTGCAAAACCTTTTGATTTATTTGGAGAGCATCTTTTGCATGTTTTTACCCTCGTTAAAGTTCAGGAAAACTTCCATTATTTATTTTCCGTTTACCATCATATCATAACCGATGGGTGGGGTACGTCGTTAATGTTTCAGAGATTGGTGCAAAATTACAATGAGATTCTCGAACATGGGAAAATTCAAACCGTATATCCTTTTAGCTACAAAGACTTTGCAGTTGATGATGCCGTTTATCAGCAATCAGAATCGTACCATCAGGACAAAATCTACTGGACTAAAAAGTTTGAATCCTTACCTCAGAACCTGTTTGATAAATTAGAAGATAACATTCAGATCAATGAAAGTGATCGCAAGGAGCTAATTGTCAAAAGAGAGGTATACAATCAGTTAAATTCGTTAGCGATACGTTATAAATGTTCTACTTTTAATGTCATTCTGGCTATCTTGTACGCTTATTTTGGAAGAAAACACCAGAACAATGATTTTGCCATCGGACTACCGGTTTTAAACAGGAGTAAAGCCAGTTACAAAAAAACAGTTGGTCTTTTTATGGGAGTGTCTCCTTTAAGAATTTCGATTGATTTTAACGCCACTTTCGAGAATTTAATTGCAGAAATAAAAACTACCCTAAGACATGATTATCGCCATCAGCGATTCCCGTTAGGAAAGTTAATTCAGGAGCTTCAGGTTTTTAGTGAAAAAGAGAGACTGTTCAATATTACACTTTCTTACGAAAAACAAAATTATTCTAATGATTTTCTTCATACCCACACACAGGTAATTCCGCTCACACATAAATCTGAGCGTGTAGCTTTGGCCATTTACATCAGAGAATTTGATGAAGACGAGGATGTAAAAATTGACTTCGATTACAACTTGAATTATTTTACAGAGACACAAATCACACAGGTCGTTCATCACTTCGAAAACTTAGTTCACGCCATTTTAGATGCTCCTGATCAAGTTCTAAAAGAACTAAACTATCTGGGAGAAGACGAAAAGCGCCAGGTTGTCGAAACATTCAATACCACAAAAGTTGACTATCAGAAAGAGAACACAATTTTGGATGTATTTCAGGATCAGGTGATAAAGTTTAGCACAAAAGAAGCCCTAAAAGACGATTATAGAAGTTACACCTATGCCGAACTGGATCAATTATCAGGTCAGATAGCCGAATACTTAAGGATCAATTACGGACAAGAGGACAAATCACCAATAGCCGTTTTATTAGGACGTTCGGCCAATATTGTCATTGTGTTACTGGGGATACTCAAAGCAGGCAGAGCTTATATTCCGCTAGATCCTTCATTCCCCGGGGACCGATTGAATTACATTATAGAAAACAGCCAGATTAAACTGCTTATCAATGAAAAAGGTTATGTGTTGCATACAGACGATGAGGTACAGGTACTATCTTTAGAGACAATCTTAGAAAAGGCCGCAGGATTAGAAGGAAAGCCATCCCTGACAGTTTCTCCTCATGATACCGCGTACATCCTTTACACCTCAGGTTCAACAGGCAATCCGAAAGGTGTTGAAATAGGGCATCAATCCCTGTTGAATTTCCTCAGCAGTATGCAGCAGGAGCCGGGGGTGAAGCCGAACGATGTATTATTTTCGGTTACAACTTACTCTTTTGATATTTCAATTTTAGAATTCTTTGTGCCACTATTGTCGGGAGCTGCTTTATATATGGCAAATCAGGAAATTTTAGCCGATCCGACGGTTATTATCCAAAAAATTCAGGAGATTCAACCCACAATAATTCAGGCAACACCAAGTTTTTACCAAATGCTATTCAATGCCGATTGGAGCGGAGACAAACGTTTGAAAGTACTTTGTGGAGGAGATTTATTAAGTGAAGCATTGGCCGAAAAGTTAATCAGTCATAGTTTAGAAGTCTGGAACATGTACGGTCCGACGGAAACCACCATTTGGTCGAGTTTAAAAAAACTGGAACATGCGAAAGAGGCGTCAAATATTGGAAAACCAATACACAACACACAAATTTACATACTGGATTCGTTTTTGAGTCCAAAACCAATCGGAACTCCCGGAGCAATTTATATAGCCGGGGATGGACTGGCAAAAGGATATTATAAAAATACCACATTGACTCAGGAAAAATTTATAAAAAATCCGTTTCAGACGAATGGTTTATTATACGAAACCGGAGATGTGGGCCGATGGAATGACAAAGGAGAAATCGAATTTTTAGGACGAAACGATAATCAGGTTAAAATTAGAGGATATCGAATTGAACTGGGAGACATCGAATCGCATTTGAATAAGATTTCCGGAATAAAAGAATCGGTTGTAATTGCAAAAAAAGGGAACCAGCAGGAAGCTTTTTTAGTAGCTTATGTGGTAAAAACGGAAGAAATAACAGATACAAGAGAAATTGTTGCGACATTAAAAAGGAACCTTCCATACTATATGATTCCAAGTACAATTGTTCTTTTAGAGGAGTTTCCGCTAACACCAAATCAAAAAATTGACCGTAAGAACTTAGCGCAAAGGGCCATTGAACATCATACAGCAAACGATGATTTTAAAGCACCAGATTCTGAGGTAGAGAAAAAATTGGCAACCTATTGGAAAGAAATTTTAAACAGTAAAAAAGAAATCAGTGCCAATGACAATTTCTTTGCACTTGGCGGACATTCTCTAAACGCAGTTAAACTTGCGGGATCAATAGCAAAAAATCTTTGGTACGACGTTAGTCTTAAAACGGTTTTCGATTATCCCACGATCAGATTAATGGCTGATTATTTAGTGACTTTAAAACCCAATGACAAACAGGGTATACCATTTACAACTCTAAAAACTGATTTTGCAATAACACCTTCACAGCAAGAATTATGGGTAGCATGTCAGGATCGGCAAAAATCGATTGCTTATAATATGGTAGCCGTTTTTGAAATTAATGGGACCGTATTTCCGGATAAAATCAACAATGCGATGTCTCAGTTAATTTTTGAAAATGAAATTCTCCGTACCAATTTTGTGGAAAGCAAAGGCGCTGTTTTTCAAAAAATAGGGAAACAAGAGGATATCGATTTTAAGATCACTCAGCTGCAGATTGATAACGAACAAAAAGAGCAGACTATTCAGCGATACATAGAAACACCGTTTGATTTAGAACATGATGTATTGGTAAGAATGCTGCTCGTACAAACGGGCGAGACAACATCATCATTGGTTTTTTGCACCCATCATATTATTATGGATGGAGTTTCATTAGAGTTTTTTACCAAAGAATTTATTCAAAAATACAATCATGCTGATTCCTTAATTAAAAACTCAGGTATTCAGTTTAAAGACTATACAGCATGGTTAGCTTCTGAAAATGACGACAAAACCACTTTCGATTTTTGGCAAAGATATTTGGAGGGGTACATTATCAAAGAAACGATCCATAGAGATTTTAATCAAAACGGACCATTGCAAAATGGAGCGTATTATGATGATGAGTTTACCATTGAGGATACTAAAGCATTAAAAAAATTCGCTCAGGAACAAAAAAGTACACTTTATAATACGATTATTTTGCTTTTAAATGTGCTCATTCATAAAATTAACGACCACAATGACATTGTAATTGGAACCGTTAATGCGGGAAGAAACAATGCTGATATTGCGACAATGATAGGAATGTTTGTAAAAACGCTGCCGCTTCGTGTTCGGTTAAATGAAGACATCGTTTTTTTAGACCTCTTAAAACAAGTTCAGGAAGACGTTCTCTTACTAAATACGCATCAGGATTTTCCATCACAACTTAAAAAAGAAACGCTGTTTGATGTTTTAGTAAGCTATCAGAATCCCGATTTTTCTTTTCAGGAAACGATTAAAATGGATCATGCCGAATTAAAATATGTGACTTCTGATACCAATTACAGCAGATTTCCTTTATTGTTTAATTTTTTTGAAAGCGCCAATACTCTAAAAGTCTCCGTTGCCTACGATAAGAATAAATATGAAGAAATCAGCATACAATTTCTTCTGGCCACTTTTAAAAATTTGTGGTCTCAAATAATAGAGAACCCTTCAGTTAAAGTAGCAGAAATTGAGTATCCTTTAGTGAATACAGCGAAACTTCAGGAAACCGATTTTGACTTTAATTTTTAAGCGTTTTTAACGATTAAAAACCAAATACTTTTGATACATATTTATTACTCCTATCTGTCTGAAGAAAAACATCAGAGTTTGCTGCAGAATGATTTACCGAAATTTCCGGCCGATTATCAGGATAAAATTAAGCGTTATCGAAGATGGCAAGATGCACAATTATCACTTTTAGGGCGGATACTCTTGTTTAAGGGAATCGAGGAAACTTATAAGCAAAAGCCTGATGCGAAAGAGATCATGCAAACTCTTTATAACAAACCCTATTTTGAAGATAATCTGGTTCTTTTTAATATTTCACATTCGGGAGATATTGTAGTTTGCGCCTTAAGCGACCAGCATGAAGTTGGTATCGATGTGGAGATCATGACCGATATTGAAACAGCTGATTTTAAATCGCAAATGACAGAAATAGAATGGAACAAGATCGTCCTGTCTGACAATAAAAAAGAGGCTTTTTTTGAGTATTGGACACAGAAAGAAGCTGTTCTAAAAGCTCAGGGACATGGTCTGATCGTTCCATTGAAATCATTTGAAGTCTTAGATAATAGAACCGAAATCAACGGAGAAAAATATTACTTAAGCGAAGTAAAAATAGATAAAAACTACAAATGCCACATCTCTTTAAAAACAGATGCCACAAAAATTTACCTGAAAAGAATCATATTATAAACCTAACAATTTAATTCAACCAAAATGAAAAAAATAATAAGTCTGTTTTTGTTACTATTGATTGTACCAAACCTTGTATTTGCTCAAACAAAAGCTTTTGCGTTAGAGAAAGTAAAGACCTTTTTTCCCGAAGATCAAAATCTCTCCAAAGAAAATATAGAATGGGCATTTTTAACGGTTCCTGAAAACTGGGATAAACCAACAGGAAAAACAGTAAAAATTGCTGTGGCTGTCTTAAAAAGCATCTCAAAAAGTAAAGACGCAAACCCGGTCGTATACATCGATGGAGGACCAGGATCAGGTGGTATTGAAGGAATATGGGCTTGGTTAGACCATCCGTTAAGGAAAAACAGCGACATTGTCTTGTTTGATGTGAGAGGAACTGGACGCTCCCTGCCAAAATTCTGTCCGGACCTGGGGAAAAAATTCTTAGAAATATTAGCAAAAAATCAAAACAGTACACAGGACGAACAGCAAAAAACGATTGCATCATTAGAATGTAAACAAGATTTACTCAACAGAAATATCGATATAAGCGCTTATAACAGCAGCTCTATCGTAAAAGATTTAAAGGCCTTAAAGAACGCTCTGAAATATGATAAATGGAATGTTTACGGGGTTTCGTACGGTACTTATACTGCACAAGTTTATGCAAATGATTTCCCTGAAGACATTAAAACATTAACACTGGATTCTTCCATTTCAGATATTTCTCAATATTACAATCGCAATACAGAGAATTATATGAGCAGTCTTAAAAAGGTTTTTAGTGCCTGTGAGGAAGACCCAAATTGTAATCAGCAATATCCTAATCTTCAGGCTGCTTACTATGAAACCATCAAAAAACTGGAAAAAAAACCTATCACCGTTAACGTCGATCAAAGAATAATTTCGAGTGGGAAGTTTACTTATAATGCAGAAGATTTTAAAATTGCAATTCAACAGTCACTTTATCAAAAAAGACTCATAGAAGTACTTCCATTATTAATTACCGAATTTAATAAAGGAAACAAAAGTACTTTAAGCTCATTAGTAGCAGCTTTTTCAGGAGCTTTAGGCTTAGATTACGGGCAATATTATTGTGTGAGCTGTAATGAAGCTGTGCCAAACAATTCGATTTCAGAATTTAATAAAAATGCACGTAATTATAAAGAATTACAAGGAGGACTTTCCTTTTACAAATCAGATTTCGTAGTATGTGATAAATGGAATTTAGGAGTAAATAAACAGCCTGCCTTGGTTAATTTATCCAATCTGTCCAAATTAACCATCCCCGTATTAGTATTTGCCGGAGCATTTGATCCGATAACACCTGCCTTAAATGGTAAAATTACCGTTGACAGGTTTAAAAAAGCATTTTTGGTAAACGCTCCAATTTCAGGTCATACACCAGGGTTCTCATTAGTAGGAGTTCAAATCGCCGAAGAATTTATAAAAAATCCGTTTCAAAGACCTAATACCAGGGAATTTGATACCGATAATAAAGTTCATTTTGTGACCAATATAAAAATCAGTGGAGGAATTTCGAATTTTGCCAATAGTCTAAACGAGTTTAATTGGCTCTTTTTTGCGCCTTTTTTCACCGCTTTGATTATCGCCTTACTTTCCATTTTTATTTTTGGTTATGTACTAATTAGAAAAAGAGAAGAGAAAACGGCCGATAAAATTTTGAAATCCCTTATTATAATCACCTCTATATTAGGTTTGTTTACTTTCATTGGATTTGTTTTAGCGATAAACCACACAGCCGAAAACAATTTCTATATACTTGCGTTCGGAATACCAAATCAGTTTAATTACCTATTTATAATAC
>NZ_CAGKLC010000111.1 GCF_903469665.1 Flavobacterium sp. UGB4466
TCACAATACTAGTTGTTCTTGATAATTTATAATGAAAATAGTATATATTTGAGGATAAATAATGTGTAATAATTATCATACAGATCTACCCGATTTTGGAGCTTTGTTTGGTTTTATCACCAATAAAAACAAGTTGTACGTCATAACTAAAAACCAAACGAATGAGAGTAAAATCAGATAGTCAAAACACAATTTTCTTTTGTTTTATATTTTTGATTGTTGTAGCAATCGCTTGTAATAATCGAAGTCAGTCAGATAAGGGAAATTATAAAGAACAGAATAAAAACGGTGCCCAACAACTTGATAAAGAAGTCAACTCTACAAGATTAAAATTCACAACAGGAGTTCGTTCAATTTTAGAGGATAGTAAAGGAAATATTTGGTTTGGTAGTTACGGCGAAGGGCTGTGTTTGCTTCATAATGGAAAGTTTCAATATTTTACAACAAAAAACGGATTAAGTGACAACCAGGTCAGGAATATTTATGAAGATAAAAATGGCATAATTTGGTTTGAATGTGGGAGAGGGTTGAGTACATATAATGGTAAAGAAGTAACAAAATACACAGAACGAAATTACAATTCAGAGAAGGAGTGGAAGTTAAATGAAAGCGACCTTTGGTTTAAAGGCGATAAAATTGAGGGCTACAATACACTTGAAAAGTATCCCGGGGTGTATCAATATGAAGGGCAAAAGCTTTCTTATCGTCTGTTTCCTGTTACACCTAAACCTGAGGATGGGTTTAAGTATTACATTTCAACACCTTTTGTCAAAGGTAAAAATGGAACTGTTTGGTTTGGAACTTACGGTGCAGTAATAGGTTATGATGGTTCAAATTTTAAGATACTGGATAATGAATATCTTCGGCTAAACTCAAAAACGGGTTCTTTTCATGTTCGAAGCATAATGGAAGACAGGAAAGGAAATCTGTGGATCGGTAATAATGGGATGGGGGTTTTGAAGTATGATGGAAAAGAAATTGTCAATTTCACCGAACAACAGAAATTAGAGAAGCAGTATACGAAAGGTAATTCTCTTGAAAGGGTCTTCTCGATTGGGGAAGATGCTATAGGAAACATTTGGTTTGGTACTGTAGAGTCCGGTGCATGGAGATATGATGGTAATTCAGTGAAAAATTTTACTAAAGAGGATGGACTTGAAACGAAACAGATTTGGATTATATATAAAAGCCGACAAGGCGAATTATGGTTTGGAGGAGCAAATCCAAGTGGTGTATATCGCTTCAATGGCAAGTCTTTTGAAAGAAAATATTAACTAAAAGAGGACACAACGGACGTTGGCAAAAGGGAGAGTTCAGTGATTCTAAATGTGCTAGCATGTGTCCTAAAAATGGATTGCAATTATAAAAATTGAAATATCCTTATTATCTTGAAAATTCATTTTTTAAGCATTAAAAAAACAACTTTACTTTTTTGACACAACTAAAGGCAACTCCAATGTTAGCCAATGAACGTTGTACCAATAAATATTTGAACTTTTTAGCAACAAAAAACAATTGTAATTAGGCCAAATTTGCTCTATACTTTTAAATCAATTTAAAATGAGCAAAACAATTTTAATTACAGGAGCTGCAAGTGGTTTTGGAAAAATCGCTGCATTTGACCTAGCAAAAAGAGGCCACAAAGTTATCGCAACGGCAGAAGTTTATCCGCAAATGAGTGATTTGATTCGTGAAGCTAAAGATTCAGGTATCGAATTAATTGCTGATAAATTAGATGTAACAGATTCCCGTGACATTGAATACATCATTAACAAATATGAAATTGATATTCTCATCAGCAATGCGGGAATTATGGAAGGCGGACCAATCGCGGAACAGCCTTTGGATTTAGTACGTTATATGTTTGATGTCAATGTTTTTGGCGGGCTGCAATTAGCACAAGGATTTATCAAAAAATGGGTGAATCAGAAAAAAGCGGCAAAAATCGTGTTCACCACATCAATGGGTGGTCTTTGGACGGTTCCTTATGTTGCGGCTTATTGTGCTTCCAAACACGCTATGGAATCCATTGCCGAAGGTTTGAAAACTGAATTGGCACAATTTAACATCAAAATTGCTACATGTAATCCCGGAGTTTTTGGTACAGGGTTTAACGATCGTGGCGTAGATTCTATTTTCCGTTGGTACAATCCGGAGAAAAATTTCACACCACCAACCGCATTTGATGGAGCGGCTGATTCACTGAAAGACCAGTTAGATCCACAATCAATGGCAGATACAATTGTGAATGTTGCTTTAGATGAAAATTCAAATTTTAGAAATGTGCATCCGAAAGAAACAGAAGATTTCGTAAAACAATTACAAGCAGAAGCCTGGACAGCAAAAAGTTAGATCATTTTTACAAAAGCACAGGCTAAAACCTGTGCTTTCTTTTCATTCAACAATAAACAAAACGATATGAATATTACCTATAAGGAAGCATCAAAAGTATTGAATGCTTCGATAGAAAAAGCAAATGAACTTAATATTCCTGTGAGTATTGCCGTGGTGGACAATGGAGGACATTTGATGGTATTTGCGCGATTGGACAGTGTGTATGGCGTGATTGATTTCGCCGTAAAGAAAGCTAAAACTGCCGTAATGTTTGGTGTGAACAGCGAAATCATGGGCACTATCGTTGGAGGTTCAGACATTCACGGTTACGGAATGCTTAATTCCAATGGCGGTCTTTTGACGATTCCCGGAGGTGCTGTAATTAAAGATGTCGATGGAAACATCATTGGAGCAGTCGGTTCTTCGGGTGGAACGGTAGAACAGGATAAAGAAATTGCGGAAGCAGGAGCAAATCGCTTGCATAATTTTTAGATATTTGTTGTATGGCAGAAAGTAGCGAAATTATATTCGATAAATTGGTGTATTCCTGTGCATTTGAAAAATACAGAGGACACGAAGAGTTTATACCCGAGCATTTTCTAGGATTTCAATTGTCGGGTGAAACCCACGCTTTTTATGCGGATGGCAATACCGTTATTTCTGAAAATCAGATTTTGCTGGTTAGAAAAAATCAACTTATTCGCACGATTAAATATCCCGGAAAATCGGGAAAATATCAGTTTATTTCTATTTCGTTAGACAGTGAAATTCTTCGTCAGTATGCATTGGAAAATAAAATAATAGGGGAACATAGTAAGCAACACAAACAAAAAATATTTTTTGAACCCGATGAATTTCTCAATGCCTATTTTCTTTCGCTTAGGCCATATATTAACAAAACGAAAGAAGCTACACCCAAGCTGGCAAACTTAAAAATCAGGGAAGCCATTGAACTAATACTTCAAAACAACCCTGATTTAAAAAACGTTCTATTCGATTTTTCCGAACCTTACAAAATAGATTTGGAAGAATTTATGAATCAAAACTATATGTTCAACGTTTCGGTGGAAACGTTCGCAAAGCTGACAGGCAGAAGTGCTTCAGGCTTCAAACGGGATTTTGCGAAAGCATTCAAAACGACACCCAAACAATGGTTAAGAGAAAAGCGTTTGGACGAAGCAATGTACCGCATTAAGCACAAGAAGGAAAAACCCGCAGATTTCTATCTCGATTTAGGGTTTGAAAACCTATCGCATTTTTATTATGCCTTCAAACAAAAGTTTGGGCTTACGACTACTGAAATATAACTGGATATGGGCTTTTTTCAGGAATTGCCAAGAACTCTTTTTCCTCCGTTTTCTTTACTAAATCTTCTTTGGCACGGATAGCGATTTTTTCTAAAGTTTCCAGACAATCTGTAACAAAAGTGGGCGTTACAGCTGTTCGTTTTTTGATTTCTCTTGCTGGCATATTGTCAATTTCAACATTAGTGTAAGGAGCTAACCATTTGTCGCCTGCTAAATGAGATTGGAAAGATAAACTATACTTGACTTCCGAAATACCTAATAATGTGACGATTTGCCTGGTTGTTTCGTAACATTGATGGCGGTAACATAAATCATGTGCCGGCGAAGGTGTGTTACAGTAAGAACCGTCAATTTTACAATGAGATTTAGTTACATCGGGTTTTGAGAATATGACGGTTTTAATTCAAAATCTTTTTTTTCCACATTTAAAAAGTTACAGTAAAACCCCCAACCGAATACCCAAAAAAGCCTGTAGAATGAGTTCGTTTTTATAACATTGAACTCCTAAATTATAAACCATAATCTCTAAGCTATTTCATCATCACATATTTGCATGTAATTAAAAATTAAAAAACACAAATATGTACAAAGTAGTATCAATGTTCAGATTACGGCTTTTAATAAGCACTTGTTTTTGCTTATTTTCGACCTTTATTTTTTCGCAAAACAAAATCCTATTTGTAGTTTCTAATCAGGACTACTATGGAACTTCACAGATTAGAACCGCTAATCACTTTGGGGAGATTGTTGTGCCCTACGACGTATTTTCAAAATCAGGATATACAGTAGATTTTGTAAGCCCAAAAGGCGGAGCTGTTCCAATTGGCTATATTAATGCTTCGGATAGTATTCATAAAAAATTCCTCTACAATAATTTTTTAATGAATAAACTCAAAACTACGATGAAGCCTACTGAAGTTGTTCCTGAAAATTATAGTGCGATTTTTTATGGCGGAGGTGGCGCAGCTATGTATGGCGTAGCAGAAAATGTTAGCATTCAGAACCTTGCAAGACAGATTTTTCTAAAAAACGGGGTAGTTTCGGCTATTTGCCACGGTACGGCTGGCTTAGCGTATTTGAAAGACGAGTCCGGTAAATCACTCTACAAAGACCGAAAAATAACCGGTTTTGCGGATAAATTTGAAGACAAACAAGAGGAGTATTACAAAACTTTTCCTTTTACCATTGATGGAGCCATTAAAAAGAATGAAGGCAACTTTGTGTATTCTGATAAATTAGGAGAAGGTTTTTATGTGGTCGATGGCCAGTTTGTAACGGGGCAAGATCCTAGCGCTGCCTCAAGAATGGCTTCCGAAATAATCACTCTTATAGAAAAAAACAAGTCTGTTATACAGCAAGAATCCATCAAAAAATTGGATAAAGTATTCTCTGAATGGGATAATTCTAAGGATAAACCGGGTGTAGCAGCAGGTCTTCTAAAAGAGGGACAAATTGTCTATGTAAAAGGTTTTGGCCGTGCAGATATAACCCACGAAATTCCCATCGATATAGATACCAAATTTCAAATAGGGGCTATGGCCAAGCAATTTACGGCCTTTACTATTTTATTGCTGGAAGAACAAGGGAAATTGTCT
Source organism: Flavobacterium sp. UGB4466 (assembly GCF_903469665.1). Lineage (GTDB taxonomy): Bacteria > Bacteroidota > Bacteroidia > Flavobacteriales > Flavobacteriaceae > Flavobacterium > Flavobacterium lipolyticum. The sequence continues at coordinate 5,237 of NZ_CAGKLC010000111.1, forward strand.
TTGTCTGATGATGTGCGCAAATATATTCCACAATTTCGTGATTTTGGTTCAAAAATTACTATAAAACATTTACTAAGTCAATCCAGTGGTTTGCACGACTTTCTGGCTCTAAAAGAAATTGCAGGTTGGCAAGAAAAAGATGTTTTTACGCAAAAAGACGCTTTGGATTTAATTTTCCGACAAAAAGAATTGGATTATGAACCAGGAACAAAATTTTCGCAGAGTTCATCAGGGCTTATTTTATTAGCTGAAGTAGTTAAACAAGTTACAGGTCAAACACTTGCTGAATTTTCTCAGAAATCTATTTTTCAGCCTCTAGGGATGACGAATACCTTGTTTTGCGATGATAATGAAATGATAATACCTAATGCAGCTACTTCGTATCAGGTATCTAAAAACGGATTGAAAAATAATCTTATCAATCATTCCATTTTTGGGACTACCAATCTTTATACTTCGGCGGCAGATTTGAGCCGTTGGTATCTCAATTTTGACAAACCCAAGGTAGGCAGTAAAAAGTTGATAGAAAAACTGGCTTCTCCGGTTACTTTAAATGATGGTAAAACTACTTTTAGTCCAACCTCAGGAAGACTTTTGTACGGGCAACAGTACTTACATGCAAGACGTGGCGTTCCAAAAATCTGGACGTATGGTTTAGAAGGAGGCTATGCAAGCAATATTTTTATATTCCCCAATCAAAATGTTATTTCGTTTGTGCTTGGAAATAATAACAGATATAACGGTAGTCTAGCTATGAACATGGCTATGGAAGTACTTGGAAATGTTTTTCCGCAGCCGCCAAGTATTGACTTTAGTAACCTTAAAAGCATAAAAATGACACCCCAACAATTAGGCGTATACAATGGCTTTTATTGGGATGATGAAAGAGTGTCCGGGCGCAGGGTTTTTGTGAAAAATGACACTTTACGCTATCAGGTATTGGGCAGTGAAACTGAAAGTTTGTTAATACCTGTTACAGAGAAAAAATTTCAAATGGTAGTTGATGGAGACGATATAATTATGGTTGAATTTCGTAAGGAAGGTGAGCATTTTAAAATGATTTATACTTCTGGTGAAAGCGATGAGTATGCCTATGAATACTACACCCCAAAAACATATTCTACAACAGATTTAAATGAATTTTCAGGTACCTATTATTGTAAAACTTTGGGAGCAAGCTATACATTGGCTCAAAACGAAAAAGACTTATTCACAAGTAATAAGAGTCAAAGTAGGATCAATTTTACTCCCATTAAGTCAGATTTGTTTCTGAGTAGTGCCAGAAATTTAGGCAGCATTCGGTTTGTTCGTGATAAGCAACAAAAAATTACGGGATTTTATATTAACTCTGATAGGATTAAGAATTTACTTTTCGAAAAAATCTAACCCTAGCAGACATATAGATAAAGGTTGTACAGGAAGTATCGAATCTCGTAATAGATGGGGGAGACAAAATTTTTGTTCATGCCTGAGGTCCATCAGAAAACATTCTTCAAAACGATGAAGTGCAATATGATATAGAAGAAGGTCGTAAAAGTTCAAAGGCAGTAAAGGTAGTTGTAGCATAATTGTACTATCACAGTTAACTTATAAAGGCACTTGCTAAGCGGGTGCCTTTATTATTTGTATTGGGTACATTATTGTTTGTTAATCTTAAAATGTGCTATGCAAATCCCCGATTTACATTAAGTTACTACTTTGCTATTTTTTTTAATTAAAGCTTTTCAATTCTTAAGTCTCCTAACTTCATAAATGAAAAAATGACTTTTGTGCATACAAAAAGAATATCAGTTCGGGAGAAATGTGAAATTGCCTAAACTTTGTAAACAAGGGCATAACATCTTTTGGTGGTGTAATTTTTCTTCCATGCATCCTGATATATCTTACATCCTGATTTTGGGTAGGGTCAAAGGAGCTGCCAAAGTAGAGATAGTCTGCTTCTTCATGGGTAAAACGGGCACTGTTGTGAGAAAGTAAACTTTTATCTTTATCTGATAATTCAACAATTGCTGCTCCGGTACTATTTCAAGTATCTTTCCGCAATGGATGTTCATCGAGGCCGCCAGAATCTTAAATCCTAAAGTATTTTTTCTTGTCTTTTTCATAAACTATAAATTTATTTTTTTTCTTTAGAATTATAGTGTCAAAAAAACAAGTCGTCATCCTCAGGAACAAAACCGCCTTAGCTTTTGTGGCAGAGTAGGAGGCAACTCCAGTATGCTTACTTCCAGATAAATGACGATTGATGATCTCATAAAGTTACTACTGCGCTAACTGCAACTTCTTCTTCAATATTTGCACCTAAAGCAATAAATTCAGATTCCCTGACGGTGCTACTTGATTAATATTTGCCGCACTAGTATCGATTTGACTTAATACTGATAGTTGAAACACTTATTTTAAGAACGGATCCCAGTAATAGGTTGTAGTACCACTATCGATTGTAAATTGGAAATAATAGGAATCAGAATTAAGAACTGGATTAGGCAAAACCTGAGTATAGTACTGAGTGTCATTGATTGATACTGGTAGATAGACCAAAGTATAAAGTTGAGTACTCCCTGCTACGAATCCGGTAAGATCAATCACAGCAGTCCCGGTTTTATTCGTAGCTTTCCACTCGATGGTTTGAGAGGCGCTCAATCCATTAGTTTGCAATTCGGCGGTACCTTCACCTTGACTGTTAGGGTCATTGTCATTCATGGCGATAAAGGTATTATCCCATGCACCTAAAAAGATACTGCTTGCAGAATTATTATTATATTTTGCCAATATTCCTGCAGTATCAATTATGATGTTGATGATTGCATAAAATGTAGAGATTACTGATACAATATCAGCGGCTGCGAAAGCAGGTGAACTGCCATTCTGAACAGATCGCAAACCATTGACCAACAATGCTGCACTAAGACGGTTTGGTGCGGTAGCGGTAGTTGGTTGACCAACTGCCCAAGCCGTATATATTCCAGCTGTGAAATTCTGAATGGTTGGGGTTGAATACTGTTGCTGATAATCGGTATAGACTAATTGTAAACAATCTTGCCAATTTGCTGCTGTTGGAGTGACTCCTGATCCCAAACAGATTCCAAAAATAGCTGTTAGATCTGAACTTGCTTGTACCGCATTTTGAACGGTCACTTGTAATGAACTTGCCATAATTTTACTTTTTTAAGGGTTATTATTATTATTATTATTATTATTATTATTTGATTGATTGAGAATTTTGACGACCTCAGATAGAAAAGTGAAGTAGTCTTTTTGCAAAAAAAGGTAACCAAGGTGGGTATAGTATGCTGATATAGAGGTTGTAATATCCAGGGATGTGTATTTGGCAACAAACATACTTTGCGCCAATGCGTATATATTCGTATTGCTTAGTGCCTGCATTCCGAACTGAGTTGCCACTGTTGTAACCGCTTGTTGAGCAGAAGTTCCGGTAGCTTGTAATTGGATCATATAGGCCGCTGGAGACAATTCAAGTTGCACATTGGCGTTGGCTTGTTGAACTGTACCTCCTGTCAGAGTAGCTGTCAGGGTGATCAGCGTGGATTGTGTGATGGTGATTTGCGCTCTGAATCCTGTTGCTGTGGGAGTAAAACTGCCGGAATTGGAAACATTATTGAGGTTAACAACTGCCCCGCCTGATACATAAGTGAGTGTAAAAGTTGTGTTTGCCGGAACGGTGATATTAACAGTGATAACACCTATAGTGGTTACGATGGGGTTACTTACTCCAATGGCTACTGCCGCAGTATTCGGTATGGCTGGTAACTGACTTGGAGACAAGACTCCGGTGATCATGCTAGCTGGTATATCCGGTATTTGTGCTACTGCAAGGATACCCGTCAAGTTTGTAACAGGGATGTTGGGCAATTGGTAAAGCGTAACCTTACCGTGTAAATCTCCGAATGTAATGGTAGGCAAGTTGGCCGCTGTAAACTGACCGGTGATATTGGTCGCATTCAGATGAGTGAGCATACTGCCGTTCCCCATGAATTTTCCGGCAAGTACATTCCCGTTCACCTCCAACACTTCATTAGGTAATGTTACCCCAAGTCCTACATTACCCTGATTGGTCATGACCAGTTGTGGCGGATTAGTCCCAGTTTGGCTCGGCAAACCAATATAAACCAGGTTTTTAAACAAACTCACTGAAACATCCGTAATGGGAGCCGTTAAGTCGGGTGTCGGAGAAAGCTGTAAAGAATCGGTGGCTACAGATACTACACTAAACAGTTGTTGTACCCCGCTCACCTGAATCACATCTCCGGGGTAAATCATTGAAACCAATTGCATGCCGGGCAACAATTGTGCAGATGCCGTAGCATTACCACTGGTCAAACTAACGGTGATTCCACTTAAGATTTGAGTACCTGAATTTGTAACAGCCAGCCTTGCGGGTGGCAAATTAAATCCCAGTCCCACATTCTGGCTGGAGTCCACATAAACCTGATCACTGGACTTATTGATGCCCGAATCAATAAAATCTCCGAAATTAGCCTGTGATGGAACTTTTCCTGTCTGGAAATATCCCTTTAAAGTATTTCTTGCTTGCTGGCTCATATTGTTCGATTTAAATGGGTTCACGAAACATTGAAGGTATCGTCGATTTCAGTATATCCTACGCCCCAATTCAAAGGCTGTTGTTGATTTTTTAATTCGGCACTGGGAATATAGGTGCTTCCTCCCTCGCACACTACCCCAGCCTGATAGGTCGTCGGGAAAGGTGTGAAATTCAGTATTGTGAACTCCGCTGTAATCTGCCCCTGAGGGTTGATGCCGGTTGAGGTCGTTTGTGCAACTACCACCCCTGTTTCATTATAGGTATTCACCTGATATCCGCTTGCGTTGGGTACCGAACTGAATGTTGCTGTCAGTTTTCCAGTCTTGTAATCAATAGCCGCGGTCAATGTTGTCGGTTGTGCCAACTGATTGAGCACTATTTGTGCAGGTGCACTATTGTAATTAAATCCGGGATTGGCCCAAGCTACTACCTGACAGGTATAGGGTGCATTTTGGAATTGATCGGTGAATATCAAATTCGCAGGTGATCCTGATGCCACAAACTGTTGATCCATTATTTTGCCATTATTATCTTTGAAGATGGCCTGATAATAATTCGTTCCAATTACCGTATTCCAATGAATGGTCCAATTGTTTCCGTTCAGTGATTCAGAAGTAATTTGTGGCGTTGCCAATGGATTGATATTCGGGCTACCTCCACCACCGCCATTTGATCCAGAACTTGAACCACATCCAAGTGAAGCCAATGCGCCTGCTCCTGCTCCCAATGCGCCTAACACTCCTCCGGCAATCGGCCCTAATTCTGCTATGAAGGAATTAAGTAAAGCTTGTAAAGCTTTATCACAGATTTGACTCAGAATTTTTTGTGCTCCGGCCTTTCCTGCAAAAACCAATATGAATTGTGCCAGGGCTTTTTTGTCGTTGACCAATTCCTGTACTATGGCCTGAGCATTTTCGGCAATGTTAGTGCGAATTGCCGTGATTATACCATTGAAGTTGAACTCGGATGGCAACTTGAAGGATAAGGCCAATTTTGGCAAATTGATCGAACAAACGACGGTTCCTGCCGCAGATATGGTGTAAAACCCATTTAACACAAGGTAAAACTGACCTTGAGCCACTCCCGGTATGTTTGGTTTTTTCGTGGTAAAACTCGGGCTTATTGAAAAATTGGTTTCTATAACCTGATTGAATACAATATCCAATACCTTACCACATCCCGATGCCGAATTGATGTCCTTCAGTGCCTTGGCAAAGTCTATAACGGGATTGGCAACTGCTACGCCTGGCCAATTGGTAATTTCAAAATTGGTGCCATCATAGGACATGGCCAAACTCGGATTTGTGAATGGCCCTATGGTTCCGTTGTAAGTCAGGTTAGCATTGAAGGTAGTTTTGCCCTGCTTATTTTCAATGGTAAGTCCCCCTGTTCCAAAATTTTCGTTGAAAAATTGAAGGCCACAATTCAATCTGAATTGTTTTGCACCGTTTTGGGTACTGACACTGAGTGTCGGCCCACCGGTATATCCAGCATTCGCTCCCGTGAGGGTCAAAAAAAACGTAAACCCAATGGGATTAAAAAATGTTCCTGAAAGTTGAACACCGTTTCCACTGGCTACATTCACACTCACATTCAAATTTGGAAATTGGTAACCAGCCAATTCAAACGTGCATAGAGCAGCTACGTTCAATCCTGCTTGTGGTGATAGGATGATGACTCCTGCCGGAAGTGCTGCTCCGGTAGCCAAATAATAAACTTGGGCGTTGGCTAAAGTCAGATCAATGAAATCATTGGGTATGGAAACCGATGTCCCGAAAAACTGAGTAATCAAGACACTTAAGCTGAAATCAGCTATTTGATTAACCAGGATCAATACGGGAGATCCTCCGGTGAAATAGACCCCGACCTTAGCCTGCAATTGATTAATGGATACCTTTCCTGTAGCTTGAATCTGTACAGGGGTATTTAGGTGTTTGACCAAGGAAAAATTGAGGTCATCAATATCCAAACCGAGCGGAATTCCGAAGGGTTTGTCCCAGGTGATATCGGCTGTACATTGAAAGCTGTATTTGCTTCCTTGAGCAAAGACTACCTGTATAGAAGTGAAATTAACACTGGGCAATAATCCATTTGGATCAAAATTAATCCCCCCACCAATTTGTGAGAGGATAGAACCTATACTGATGGATTGACCTGGTTGTGCTACCCAACCGGCGTTAATCAGCCACTGGCCAGTACCACCATAGCTCCCTGAACAGCTAAAGGGCTGCCCTGCTATAGTCAATTCTCCAGTGGATGAAATAACGACGCTCATGATACTTATTTATCAGATGATGGATCAGCTAATAGTCAAGGTAGTCCCTGATGCAGAAGAGGTTTTATCGGCATTTTCAACAAATAAGTAGTAAGTACCAGCTTGCAGTGCCGATGGTAAGGTAACCGAAATTTGGGTTGCTGTACCTCCAGCTGCTGCTACTGCACTGGGATCGGTTGAAGAGAACGTAGTTGTGGTTCCAAAATAAACCTTGGTTCCCGTTGCTCCCGTACCAAGCAGGTTGTTACCTTCAATGGTGATTACCGCACCGGCAGCAGAAGTAGCAGGCGTGAATGAATCAATAACCGGTATAGTGGCATAATTCACTTCAAATCCAACATGGTCAAGCTTAAAGCCAGGGAAGATAGTCCAACCCTGTCCGTTACCGAAATCGAAATCAACGGCGATGTCAAAAATTCCAGCTGACGAAATATACAGCTTGTTAATCGTTAATGAGGTTTCTGTAATTCCAGAAAAGGTAATTGAAGGTACTTGAAAATTGTTGCTTAGGTAAGTATTCAAATCAGCGAGTTTGACCACAATGGGGGATCCAGCGGGTAAAGAAAATACTTTTGGTGATGCCGAAATGTTTTCGGTGGTGAGGGTGATCGGAGTCGAACCAATTTCGATGGTAATGGATCCGCTTACAATTGCATTGCTCATAATTTGTGATTTAGATTAATTAATTGATTTGTATGTATGATTTTCAAAACATGTTGACATGGAAATTGAACATCATCGGGCTAAAGTCGATTAAGGTGATGTTAACCGAATTTGGGCGCGTTGAGTCAGTACCCCGGAATCCAGAGGGCCACTGTTTTACTGCTCATAATACCGTTCAGATTTCAACTTCTTTTTTTATGCTTGACGCCCCACCATTGTTCTTATTTTATTCCTTGATTTTTTTTCTAAAAAAAAGTATTATAAATCATGCAAATACATGTGATTTCTCTCGTGAAAAAAAT
>NZ_CAGKLC010000112.1:0-2798 GCF_903469665.1 Flavobacterium sp. UGB4466
GGAATATAATTGACATTGCTTGTGATGCCGTCAAATATAGTATTACCTAGTTTAGATCTGTTAAAAATGGACATCGAGAATATTAAGCAGTTGTTGAATATTAATTTACTATAAGCAGTATATGTAGGAGAAGCTTCGTTGCGTAAGTTATTATAGAAATACAAAGTACTATATTCGATTGTTGAGTTATTAAAATTATAATAGGGTAATGCTCCACCCAGAAGGACCTTGTTTAAGGATGAACTTTGTATATTCTCTATTCTAATCCACCTAACAGAAGGTTTGTTTCCACTACTGTAATTGTTAAGATTGACGCCAATCACGGAATTATTAATTCGGGAAGAAATCGATCCTTCAACCATAAAATTTGATAATGATTTTATGTTATTGATTATAAGTGATGTTTCAATACTATAAAAGGTATCCAAAAATAAGCTGTTGGATATTTGGTTAGAAATTCCGGTAATTACTGCTGAACATGCAAATGTTGTGTTTGATAATGTTACAGCATCTACATTTGTATCAAAATTAAGTTCTCCTAAATTGTTTTGAATTACTGTATTCTCAAATAATCCGGAAACTTTCATCATTTTGACACTAACAGGCTGATGATTTTGGTCTAGTTTAAAAATTGTAAAGTCTTTGGCATCATTATATGAACTGACTTCCATTGTAAAATCAACAATCTTTGTATTGGCATCGATTGTTAAAGATTTATGATCTAAATCATGAGCAACATAAAATCTTTCCGGTGTTGCTGTAGTTGATTTAGTTGCTGTAAATTGGTAAACACCATCAAATCCTGTTAAAGAAGTTACCGGTTGATCCTGATTAAGTGTTTTTAAAATAGAATCTGTTGAAATTTTCCATCTGCGGTAGCGTTGTACTCTCCAGTCGATTTTTAAGTCAATACCAAGAGCTCTGTTGTATCTTCTTAAGATTGTTCCTTTAGTAGCGACACTTCCCACGACAGGTAATTTATATTCAATACTATCGTCAGGATAGGTTACGGATTTCCCTTCTAATTCAAACTCTTTTGTCGATTTCGCCTTTAAAATAATTGATTCTAAAGGAACATTAAGATTTTCTTCTGCCGACATATTCATGTATGCGGTGCCATTGTGAACTTCAGTATTTAGTACCCCTCCTGGGCGTATTACGGGTTTTCCGTTAGCATCATTTACAACTAAATTGTCAACAATTCCGTTGGAATATCGGGGTATTGAATATTCAAATTCTAATCCTATGTGAGCTTGCATTCCGTTGGCAAAACGGAAATAATAACCCTGAGAGGCGACAAGACTCACGGTTGTTGTTGAACCAATCTGTAATGGACCTGTGTAACCATCAGGAAGTTTGGTTATAACAACGGTTTTACCCACAGTTAAATTTAAATCATAACCTACATCCAGAACAGCATACTTTGCCGGATAAGAATTTATTCGCCTTTTAAGTAGTGTTGGAGAAGAGTTTGATCCAGTAATGGTATAGATGGTTTGAAAATCATTGATCAAGTAATAATTGCCCGGGATCAATGAATTGGATTGTACCAGATTTAATACTTTTTCTGTATTTACATTATTTTCACTTTTTATAAGATTATTTACAAAATCGTAAACTGCTTTTGAAGACGGATAATCACTATTGCTTGATAAGGAAGAAAGGCTCAGACTTTTATTAGCAATGTTTTCTTTTGATGCAAATAAAGTTTCATGTGCTGTTTTGCTGGATTTATGATCTTCAAATTGAGTTCTTTCGGTTTTATTATTTAAAGTTTGTGACAGATGTTCAATAGAACTTTGAGGAATTTGTTCCTCTTTGTGCCAAAAACTTTGCCAGGAATCCGAAAATTGTTTTTGTGTTGGTTTTTTGCCGGTTTTGAACCAGTTTAGAATGGTATTGATATTTGTTGCCATAATATATTTGGATTGATTGTGAGATTGAATTGCTGATTTTGACAAACTATAATTTTTAAGATATTGATTGTATTATAGTCTTGTTTTTTAGTACTGGTCTTAGTTTTTTTCATTGCTTAAACTTGCTTAGAGTGATATATGATGATTCGATTCTACGAATTACGTAAATAGGTATTTCTAAACACGTTGAAAAAAGTATAGACAAGAAAAGGAATTAAATTTCATATTACGACTATTGTGTTTTTCCGAGTTTTTCGGCTTTTTATGGATTATTGAATATTAGTGATGATACCATTTGTAACGGTTATCGTTTTTCCGTCACTGGTCGTGAATGTTGTGTTAATGGAGGACAATGAAATATTACCGGCATCGTCAGCAGCAGTTTGATTTACTTTTATTGGTAATGTGCAAGTTTCCGCTATGCCATTATTAAATTTTGGAAATAATAATTCGCATTTGTGATAAGTTTGCTGGCTAATTGGATATGGACCTGCGGTAAATGTAAATCTGTCTGCAAACATCTGACATTCGCTAAAACTTGTGTCAAATTTCTTGAATATTGAAAAATATTCATGATTTATATCAAATCTCATGGTAGGATCATAGATATCAGAAGCGTACTTTGCTCCATATATATAATGTGGACTTATGGATAATTTAGAAAAATCTGAAAAATTATCTGGCCCTGTGGGAATATATTTTAGAACAAATCCTTGATTAAGTACTACAGCAAAACCATAATAATTTTGATAATCAGCACTAGCTTTGAAAACTTGTTGAAGAGTTGGAATCTTGCCACTAAATTCACTGAGCTTCTCATCAATTCCTTCAATATCAGTTATATCAATTTTTTCTTCTTTGTGACGGAAGGAGTCCCAGGTA
>NZ_CAGKLC010000112.1:2898-12660 GCF_903469665.1 Flavobacterium sp. UGB4466
TCCCAAAATTGAGTTTGTGTTGGTTTAAAACCAGTTTTGAACCAACTTTTAATAGTGTTTAATGTTTGTAGAGCCATTTTTTAAATGATGTTGTTATAGGTTATTAGGTATTGAAACAATAACAAATCTCCTTTTGATAATTGTTCATTTAGGATAAGATAAAATTCCTGAATAATGATTAAAGCACTTTCAAGAGGTCTTTTTTTCTTGTCTTAAATTTAGGCGATCGAGGTAACGAGATGTTTAACCCATCCAATAGCTGTTTTTTCGTAAACAGTCGAACCAGTATCAATAGAGAGGCATTGAACTCTTGAACCGATGCTAAAGAATGGGTATGTTGAATCTAAATATGCCCTCGATACAGGAGAAGTTGATGGATCGTCAACAACTTGTAGGGACTTACTGTCTACATATGCTTTTGTAGTTAACGAAGTGTTTCCTCCCGATTCAATAAGTTCAGGAGTTAAATTGGGAGCTTGTATTTCTCCATTTGTATTTTTTACTATTGCTCTATTTCCGGCGCCATCAGCGAGAATGATAGTGTTTGATGTCGTTGGGGACAAGCCTGTTATCTTACCTATGGCTACGTTTCCAGATCCAGTCGTAACGCCTATAGGAGTTATGCCAGCCGTAACTATGAATATATTATCACTACCTGTTGTCAAATTATTAGATACGGCACTATTGCTCGAATTACCTATTAAAACGTTTCTGGCTCCGGTGGTGATATTACCCCCTATTTGATGGCCAATTGAAATGTTTAAATCTCCTAGATTTCCGACACCACCTAATGCTTTGTATCCAATTCCTATACTTCGTTTGAAATTAGAATCAACTCCACCGCCAGCGGCTGCACCTATAATTGTATTCTGGCTAGATGTTGTAGTATATGCTGATGCTAGCGCTCCCAGAGCTAGATTATAATTTCCGGATGTATTACTAGCTAATGCGCTAGCTCCTAACCCTAAATTCTGTGTTCCGATGGTACTAGCGGAAAGAGCTTTCCATCCTATCCCTGTATTGAATGTGCCGGTGGTATTGTTAGATAAAACAAGTTCACCTAATGCGGTATTACCTATGGTATCAACAGCACCATTACCTTTGCCTATCCTTACTCCATTTATAAGTTTATCAACCCCTCCAAGTTCTTGTAGCGCTATGTTATTAACTATTCCAATTTGTGTAGCCGAAACTGGAGATCCTATTTCATCCGTAGTGGCTATAGTTCCTGATTTGGCAGGAAGTATAATCGTAGAATTTGATTCGCCTGGTTCAGCAAAAACAAGCCTATTGTGTACAGAGGCACCGTTGAAATAGAGGAATCCGTTTTTGGCAGATGAAAAATTACTATTAGTGGCTTTACCTACTGTTTGAAAGCCGTTTGCATTATATAACGTGAAGTTATTGTTGTTTGATGGATCAGTCATAGTAATTGTGGATCCGGATATTGTAGTTTGGTTATTTGTATCCGTATCCTCAATTTGCATAGCAATGCCATTAAGTATTGCAACTTTGCCTTGCGCCAGAACGTCTTGTAAATTGGGAGTCGTCGCCTTCGTAATTTGTTTCCATTCGCCATTTTGCCTGCCATATTGATTTCCGTTGATAGGAGCTTCTTCGATTTCTCCATTTATAACAATATCCCCTTCGCCAACGATAGATTCTCCATTGATAGTTTTAAAATCGTCTGTGGTGGCGATTGTATAAGTATTATTATTAAATCGTTCTAATTTTGCAGGAAATTCAAATACATTACTGGATACTGGGTCGGCAATTTTTATTAAGGTATGTTTTCCATTTTTATATTTTTCTAATGAAGGATCACCACTGAAGAGGGATATCTTGCCTTCATCTCCGGTTTCTAATACTCTGCAGCTAAGTGTTATTTGGTTTGTTAACTGAAATAAGGAGGTGCTGTCAAATTCACTTCCTACCGTAATATTATTATACTTATAGTTACCGTAGTTTCCCATTATAGTTGCATTGCTGTATCCGTGAGAATCAGTAGGGTAAGCAGCAATAGGATTGGTATCCAGCACTGATTTTAATCCTTGTGGGGCATGTGCATTTTTATCTGTTAAATGATCATTTAAAACTGTTTTATCTGCCTTAGCAGAAAGCAATTCGTCAATCCCTTCAATCTCTTTTACAGGTACTTTTTCGTATTTGTGACGGAAGGAGTCCCAGGTATCCCAAAATTGAGTTTGTGTTGGTTTAAAACCAGTTTTGAACCAACTTTTAATAGTGTTTAATGTTTGTAGAGCCATATTTTTTCTGTTTAATGATGTAAGTAAGATTTGTTTAAGAAGTTTTTTAAATTATCCTTATCAGGTATTTTGGGTCTTTTTTCCATGCTTTTAAATAATGTTTAATAGGATTGTGGGTAAATTTTAAAGTTTCGAATGCCTATAAGAAAATAAAGCTATTTGATTTTTTGAGGGTGTAAAAGTAGAGCAGAACAATACTAAAAAAAGAAAAAATAACCTTCTCTATTCAGTAGTTTCAGTAGAATGAGAACTTACTGAAACTACTGAATACAAACGTCTTGAAGTTTTAAAATAACAAACTATGAGACTACTTTTACACTCTGAAAAATAGCTACCGATGAGTAAAAACGTAATTCACAATTTCGATATTTTAATACAAGACAGTGCTGATGTAAAAAGTGCTGAACATTTAACCGATGTCATGATAAAAGAACTGGCAAAAATTTCAAAAGAAATGAGTCAGCAAAAGGATATAGAACAATTATGGCAGGAGCAGAAGAGCCAAAATCCTTCTGTTAACAATTCTAATTTCTCAGCCGAAGGGGGCGTGAACGATACAATTGCTAAAGCAGGAAATAACACAGCATTATCGGTAAACAATACTCCTTCGGTTTTTGGAGAAGCAGGGCAGGCTTTTAATGATGTAACGGTATTGCCCGGAACTATTCCTTTTGGAACAACAAATTTTAATACTTCAATCGGAGAAGGCGTTGCGGGTACTATCAACAGCACAATGATGAGTACTGTGATATCAGCTAACACTACTTCTCCGATATTCGGAGTTGAAGATGATACTTTAAATTTAGGTAAAGGAGTAACAAGTCAGATTTATTCCGGTGTTGAGGTGCAACAAATGCTAACGATACCGGAAAAACTGCAAACAAACGGTGAACCCACTCTGGAAGTTGTTAAACAAGCAATCAGGAAAAAAATAGAACAGGCTAATGCTATAAATGATAGAATAGCAGTAGAATATTGGACTAAAATTTCTAAGGCTTTAGATGAAGATAAAGGAGTATCTGTTCAGGATTTTGACGGTAAACCAAATCATGCATTATTTACAGAAATGTACGCCGCTCTTAAACAACTAAATTCTGTGGCAGCGACCCAAAATTTTAATTGGGAAATCGTTCGCGAAAAAATGATTAAAGCAATTGATACCAATATCTTGTTGGGGGAAATTTCAGAGGGAAGTAAAAAACGTTGGGAAACGATTAGAGACCAATTAAAAAAAGACACAATCAATGTAGCCAATCTTTTTGAACAATATAATGAGCTGTTTTTATTGCTAGGACAAGTAGAGGGACTGGATGACTTACCCGGTACAATTACTATAACCACTAAAACCAAAATTTATCCTAATTTAAGCGCAGACAGACTTTATGGTAAGATTGGAAGAGAAGCTGTCTATGTATTTTTAAAAGAAATAAGCAGTATAGATGCGCCCGGAAATGCGGTAAAAAACGGAGCGGTCAAAATAAAAAATACAACTGCTTCTTCCTTTATCGTAGGAGAAAGTTTGGAGTTTTTCCTTGACGAAACTCTCATCGTTCACAATGGAAATAAAAACGAAGGTATTAACTGGATTGTTTACAAGGCGAGAAAAGGTAAAAAATACGAAGAAACTATTTTTGAAGACGAGGGTACATCCTTTAGTTATAATTTTGATGCAGAAGGTGCTTATATAATCGAAGCTTATGGGTATGAACATGGAGCAAACAGTAAGAAAAATAAAAAGCCGTTCGCTTTTACAGAAGTAAAAATAGTGGCTCAGGAGCTTGTAATTTTACCTCCTTCCACAGTTAAAGGAAGATTGGTAAGACCTTCAGCGAAAGAGTTTATATTTAAAACAGCTTTAAAATACCCGAAAGTAAAATCACTAAATCCATTAAAACTTTACTATCAAATAGAGAGTAAAATTAATAATAAAGGAACCACAATTTCAGACGAAAAAGAACTGGATTCAACAGGAAACATTAGCGTATTGATGCCTGATTTGGGAACTTATAAGATTAAAATAATCAGTAAGGATCAATATGCATTAACGCAGGAGTTTGAAGTTTCAGCAATTAAAAATGAAGTGACCAGTATTGGTCCTATCAAAGGAGAATCAAACAAGAATGTCTTTTTATTGGGCGGTTCAGATAAGACTTTTACTTTAGAAGCAAAAACTTTTAAAATACCTCCTACAGATAAAGAAAAACAGGATGTAAAATGGATCGTTTATGATTCTAAGAATAATCCGTATTTGACGTCAGGAGATATCTGGTATACTGAAAAGGGCGCTCCAAAAAGAAAGCACCTTCATAAATGGGAATCTTTTGGGATATCTGTACCCGATAAAGAAGGGCACTACACAATAGAAGCCTTTAGCGACGCAGCAAAAGGGGTCGATGCTAAAGCTACTTTCAAAATGGAGGTACAGCGTCCGCAGGTAACCGAGGCCTATTGGGCCTATAGTAATGGTGACAAAAAAGAAACTTCCGGTTTTTCGGGAGAAGTAAATCATGTAAAAGCGAAGATTCCGGACTATGACAATCAGAAAGTAAGAATTAATTTTTACTTAAACGGCAGTAAAGAGCCTTCTTATTATAATGAAACGACAACGAATGAAAGTGGTGAAATAAATAAGATTATAACTTTTGATGATACTTTTCAGAAGCGTTTTGGGGTTCAGGAAGGAAAAACAGCTAAAATTACCTTCAAATTAATGGGGATACAAAATGGCAGATTGTATCCATTTAAGAGAAATGCCGATGTTAACACCACTGCGGTTTTAAATGTTGTAACGAGTGAAAAAATAACAGCGGCCTATTTTCAGTACGATGGAAAAAGAGTCACGGCACAAGATGAAATTCCTCTTAGTTATGATGGCGAATATGTGACCATTGTCGCTAAAACACAAAACATGATCGGTAAAGAGATTGTACTAACATCCCACAAAAAAAGGGAAAAACCAAATTTTAGAAGTAAAGTAAAAATAGATTCAGAAGGCAATGCATCTGCGACTTTTAAAATAACCCGTCTTAAAGGAACAAAAGTCGGCGAAAAATGGAGTTACTATGTTGGTATCGAAGGGCATTCTACGAAACATTTGGCTTATAAAGGATTGAATATGGTTGTGGGAGAGAGTATAAAAAAGAAAGAAATTATTTTTCCATTATTAGAAAAGCCTACAAATAATACTGGCTCAAAATGGGGTAAAAACTATAATTGGACTGCTGCTGATGGACATAATCAAGCAACTTTTGATTCTTATAGAGATTATGGAGCAAGAAAACATGGAGGGAGAGATTTGTACACGGAGAAAAATGCAGAAGTGATTGCTATTGCTGATGGGAAAGTTTTAGAAACGGCTTATTTTTATTCGCAAACAAATCAGGTCACAGTTTTACACAAATTAAAAGATGGCAGAAAGTTTATCGCAAGGTATGGTGAATTAAATCCTAAAAGTATAAAAGTAAAGAAAAATGATATTGTTAAACAGGGAGATACTCTTGGGCAAACAGGAAAGCTCGTAGGAGTTACAGTAATCACTGGACAAGATATTTATATGTTGCATTTTGAAATTTTTTCGACGGAAAATGGGGAAAACTTAGATAGCCCACTTACAAATACATTAAATGGATCTCCTTTCAAACGTAGAAAGGATTTAATTGATTCGGTTGATATCTTAGTGGAAGGATATAAAAATGCATTTAATGGTAAGCAAAAGAAAGGACCACAAGGTAATAGAATGGATATACAAAAAATGAGGTTAAGTGAAAAAGGAAAAAAATTCATAAAAGACTGGGAACAGTTTAAGCCACATCTTTATAATGATGATGCAAAAGAACGCAATTGTTCAATTGGATATGGTCATTTAGTTCATAAATTTCCGTGTAATGGCTCTGAACCTCAGGAGTTCAAGGACGGTATTGATATAAAAAGAGCAACAGAATTATTCGAGCAAAGGGTAATACAATTCGAGAAGGCTGTAAAAAGAGATATTCATGTATATTTGTATCAAAATGAATTCGATGCATTAGTTAGTCTCTTATATAATACAGGTCAGAATTTTTTAAATGTAGGAGGTCTTAATGACGGAGTAACGAAGATAAAGAAAAAAATTAATTTAAAAGATTATGAGGGGGGAGCTGACGAAATGGGTGATGTGACAAATGGAGGATTAGAAGGATTAGTTGTTAGGAGAAAGGCCGAAATTAAAATGTTTAAATATAATGTATATGATTCAAATCACTAAGTTTTTTTATTTTAGAGCTACAGTTTTTTTAGTTTTATTATCTCTTTTTTCATGTAAAAAAGAGGAACACCAAAATCATGTAATAAATAAAGAAAAGAAAACGGAGATTACTGATATTTCAGCTAAAGTAAAAAATAGAAATAATTGGATTTTTTGTAAAGCTGTACCATTATTAAAAGACGAGTATGTTTGCGATGTTGAAAAGTTTAAGTCTTTAATCATTGATATTTCCGGGGATTCTGTATTTATTTCAAATAAATATTCTGATGAAGTGTACAGAAGTAAAATTTTATCGGAATCTTTTTTTGAACATAAATATTTACTTCGAGCATATCAGAAGATTTTGAAAGATGATTTCAAGATCATCTTGCCAAATAAAATTGAGTGTATTCGGAATAAGAAAGTGTATGACAAGAATTCTGAATTAGATAAATATTTTCAGGATGCTTTCTTTGTCGATAATTACATGTTTGTTGAAAGTGATGGTTGTGTAATCGCATTTGCAAAAAGTAGTAAAGATAAAAAATCTGCAGCTGAGTGTGAAGATGTGGCGGTAGAAATGGGAAGTGGTAAAGTCTGTACGATAAAAAATACAAGTTTGGCTAAAGTTTATGAGGAGATTATTTCAAGTAAACTAGTTGAAAAATCATCTGTTTTGCCAAAAAGAATACCAATGGTTGACAGTATAATGAACATCAACAAAAATGGGTTAATTGATGTTAAATTTAAAGTAAAATCTGGCAAAATAGAGGTCGTAATGAATTTTGATGGTGGAGTAACAGAAATAATATTAGAAAAAGAGGAAAAGAACATTAAAAGAAGTATCTATTACTATGCAGATTAATGATGATGCTGTGAAAGATCATTGAGATGGGCAATAGAAGATAAATTAAAACAAAGAGTTTTAATCAAAGGAATTAATGAGTAAGAGTGCATGAAAAAAATAAAGTAGTTATTTATCTTCTCTCCCTCCTTCTCTTTGCTTGCCAAGATCAAAAAAAAGAAACCAATGAAATCAAACAAGTCAAAGAAATAAAGATTTCGGTAAACAAAAATAAAATTGCAGCAGTTAAAAATGATGCATTGTATGATTTTGAAGGAGAATACGAATATAAGAATAGTGATTCTTCAAATGAAAAGCTTCTTTTAATATTGAAAAAAGTTGAAACTAAAAGTATTCCCGATTTTGAAGGAACTTCATGGGAAGAGAAGAATGAAAAAGGAGAGAATGTTAGTACGACTCTTGCAGGATTGCTTTATGGGAATACAGATTTGTTTGAGGAAACGAGAGAAGGCTATGCACCAGGTTTTTTTGTTGTAAATGTTCAGGTTGAGCCATTTGAAAACAATTCATTAAAAGTGAATGTGCATTTTGATTCTTCAGACCTTATTAGAAAATTCTGTTCAACCACCAATTGAATCTACTAAAGAATTATTTGTAGTTTTAGATCCCAAAAAAGAAAAACAAATATGATGAATATAATAAAGAGTAGCTTTTGTTTAATTTTAGTTTCTTTTATGTGGGTTTCATGCTCAAAAGAAAAAAGCTTAGTAGAACCTGAAAAAATTGAAGCCTCGGAAAGTCTCAAGAATAAAATTCCTAAAAACTTAAAAATTGTAAAGACTGAAAAAGTAAACTTGAATAATGATTTGACTATTTTTATCTGTTTAACCTTAGATGAAAAAAAAGGAGAATATAACGAGTATTGGTTTTCGAGTAATGAAGAAATTAAACAGATAAATAAATTTTATTCTGAATCTAATAAAAAGTGGTTTGTAAATATCGACGAAGATCCGGAATTAGAAATGTTGAAAATTATAACAGAAGAAGGGTATATTGATTGTGCCTTTTATGATGTTGATAAGAATAGTTTCAATTCTAATGTTATTTTTAATTTTGATCCACTCATACTTAAAGATGATAAAAAATATTGGGGATTTTCTGGAGATATAGATGATATTATTCTGAAAGATAAAAAACTTCTAACAACGATTGAAAACAATATTCCGGATTATGAAGAGAAAAAGATGAGCGTAAATCAAAAAAAACTACCAATACTATATTTTAAGAGTGATAAAAAAGATTTAGATAGTATAGAAGAAAAAATAGGGAGTTTTGAATTTATGAATATTAATGAAATCAGAGAAAAAATAAAATAGAACAGAAGCAGCCTAACTTGGTTGCTTCTGTTCTATTATCCAAAACCAAAAAAATATCTATGCCCCCTTTTTCAGCAAAAGAATAATAACTTTCTAAGGCTATTTTTAGGATTATAAAAAAGCGTGAAAGTAAATCCAAATTCAAATAAAGAAAATCAGATATAATAGTACAAATGATATATCTAAATAAGAAAATATACGACATGAGAAAATTGCTGTTAATTTTAGCGCTTGGCTTTTTTTCTTGTAACCAAAAACAATTGCCCTCTGAGAAGGATGTAAATATTAAAAAATATTCAGATCAAGAAAAAAACGACCATAACCTTGAGAAGAAAAACGGAGATTTAAAAATAGGTGAGGTATTTAATGATTCAGATTTAAATATAGCAGGAATATATGCTAATTATAGTAGCGGTAAATATAAATTTGAACAAGAATACCCTGATTTTTTAATTGATTCAACCTTAACAGAAGATATGAGATATCAAAGTATATTGAATTTAGAAAGGGAAACAGTAAAGGATGAAAATGTAATTAGAATGAAAGACTTTGGAGTATTAAATAGTAATAATCAAGGAAATTTATTAAAAATCCTTTTAAAAAGAGAGAAAATTGACAAATGGAAAGTAATAGATATATTAAGCATTGGTAAAGCAATAAATAAGGATATGAACCAATATGTGATGGAGGGGAATAAATATTTATCCTTTAGCTGTTACAATAATAAAAAAGAGCAATATTTTGCGGTTGTAATCAATAAAATAACAGCATCAGGGAAATATGAAAAAGTGCTCAAGGCATTTAAATTCGACTTGGTAAAAGAAAAAATTATTGAAGTTGATTTAAAAAAGGAAAAAGTGGATTGTTTTCCGGAAATAGGTGATGAATAAAAAAGAGTTGTATTCCAAAAAAAGAAATGCAGCTTTTTTTATAAATGCAATACTAAAAATAGCATCTATAAATTCCCTTTATTAGTGAAGGAATAATAACTTTCTAAGGCTATTTTAGGATTATAAAAAAGCGTGAATGTAAAACCAAATTCAAATAAAGAAAATCAGATATAATAGTACAAATGATATATCTAAATAAGAA
>NZ_CAGKLC010000113.1 GCF_903469665.1 Flavobacterium sp. UGB4466
CTCTTCACTCTTCACTCTTCACTCTTCACTCTTCACTCTTCACTCTTCACTCTTCACTCTTAACTCTTCACTCTTTACTCTTTACTCTTTACTCTTTACTCTTTACTCTTTACTCTTTACTCTACTAAACCGCAATTGGTGCAGACAGACAGCTCTCCGGAATATCAAAAGCATTCACCAGAGCGACCGCGTCAGGTCGGATATCCCAACAAAGTTGATTGACTATTTTACGAATTGCTTTCGTTTTGATAGCTTCCATATAACCATCCTCAAGATACCAGGCTTTATTTTTTTCTAATTGTGAAAGCGCATACAACTGATTGAGTTTCGTTAGAATTTCTTTTGTCTTACTATCTTCTACGGATTTAATTGCGAGTTGAAATTGCTCCAGCACCACTCTCTCCAGATAAGCCTGAGCCACGTCGATCATTTGGTGCTGCACGACATTAAAAGCGTCGTAAGGTTCTAAACCTCCATCAACCAGTTTTTTGATGCGTCGTGCTGCCGAAGCTAAAATTGTTTTCTCTCTGTGAACAAATGCCTGTAAATGAAAATCCCCATCCAACAAATGTTCGTCATCCGTTTTTCTGGTGGCTATTGGGTTTTTCTCGGTAAGTGCCGTTTTTGCATTTTCATACACATAATTGATAATCCCTAACGAGCCCATTTCTCCGAAAGTTTTTCTGAATTCTGAGAGTCGGTTTTTCGCTACCAACTGCATTAAAACAGTATTATCACCTTCAAAAGTGGTATAAATTTCGGTGTCATTTTTTAAAGCATCGATTCGGTTCTCAGATAAATACCCCTTTCCACCACAGGCTTCGCGGCATTCCTGAAGGATATCTCTTGTACTCCAGGTCGAATAGGATTTCATTCCTGCGGCCAGTGCTTCAATTTCCTGCATTTCAGCTTCAGTTCTGTTTAAAAAGCGATTGGTAAGGTACTGCAGCGCAAAATGCACAGCATATGTTTTTGCTAATGGCGGAATCAATCGACGCTGGTGCATTCTATAGTTCAAAATCGGAACTTCTGATCCGCCTTCAGGTCCAAACTGTCGACGCTGATCGCTGTATCGAATGGCAATGGTCAATCCGGATTTGGCTGCCGCCAACGCTGAACGGGGAATCCCAATGCGACCGCCTACCAAAGTCCCCAACATGGTAAAAAAACGCCTGTTGTCACTCGGAATCGGGCTTTCAAATTCCCCTTTGTCATTTACAGAGGCAAAACGATCGAGCATGTTTTCCTTCGGAATCACTACCTGATCGAAACTGATAGTTCCATTATCAACTCCGTTCAAACCCATCTTATGTCCGCAATCTCCAATCGTAACTCCTTTTAGTACAGTTCCGTTGGTATCTCTTAATGGGACAACAAATGCATTTACGCCATAATCGTGATCGTCTATAATTAGTTTTGCAAAAACGGTTGCCATCTGACCGTGAATGGCCGCATTTCCGATATATTCTTTTTGAGCATTTTTATTTGGGGTATGAATGATAAAAGTCTGATCCGCATGATTATAAGTTGCTGTCGTTTCCAGCCCTTTTACATTAGAACCATGATGTGTTTCGGTCATCGCAAAACAACCCGGAATTTTTAGTGTTCCAATGTCTCTTAAATATTTGGCATAATGTTTTTCTGTTCCTAACGATTGAACACTCATGCCCCAAAGTCCAAACTGAACGCCAAATTTGATTACCAAACTCAGGTCATGATAACTTAAGGTTTCCATAATCGCAAAATAATCGGCTATGTTTTCTCCTCCTCCATATTGTTTTGGGTAGGCCATATTGCCGAGATTCTCTGCTGCGAGCAGCTTACACCAATTGTAAACCGTCTGGCGATACACCTTAATATCTGTGGAAGTTTCGTATGCAAATTCAGGTCTTGAAATAATTGCTTTTACTCTATTGATTATCCCGGCTTCTTTACCATTTAAAAGAGCTGTAATTTTTTGAACATCAAACTTGCTGTTAGTCTGAGAGTTTGATGTAAAGGAATTCGCTTTTGTTTTAAAATTCTGAAGCGCTTCTTCCCCTAAAATTCCCAGATCATTTTCCAGTTGGACAAAATTTGATTTTAAGGTCGAAATGTCCAGATCCTTTTCTGAAAGTGCCACGGCAATATCAAAAATCGATCTAATATCTTCTTTATTTTCAATGCTTTTCTCTATATCCAATTTCCATTGCGTCAGTTCATTTCGCCCCGGCGGATTTGAAATATCAACTCTGGAAAGCAATTGTTGTTTTTCTTCGGGCGAAAGCCAGGTAAGGTCATTGATAAATTTCTGAATGGTAACAAACTCTTTCTGAGTCAGTAAATCATCAGACCACACTAAATAAAACAACGGAATAAAGGCCTGGAGTTTGGTGTTTTTCATAGGAATATTGGTTTTTAGGTGTCGAAACATCGATTTTTAGCGAATTATGCCGCTTAGATCTTTTTTATGTGTTTACCCTTTATGTGATCTAAAAAAGTAAAAATGAAAATACTCATTCCTGCTTACATACCTTGTTAAGATTGTGGTAATTTTAGCTTCGTTCCGGAAAATAACCATACAAAATACGAGAATTGTTTTTCTTTGGAATTAGGCTTTTGCCCTTTCAGGGCGTAAACGATCATTTCTAATTATTCATAGTGCTTCGCACTATGCTATGGCTAAAGCTCTTTCAGAGCACGGATTTTCAAATATTCACTCCCTAAAGGTTAATCAATTCACATTTGAGTATAAGTGTCCTCGATGAATAAAAAAACTGAAGACTTAATAACTTCAGCATAATACAACGTACTATGATCTAAATTAAGAAAGAGCACAAATATCTCAAATGAGTAAAAGGGCTGAAAGCCCAATAAGACTTGCGTAGTGCAACGCATTATGATCTAAACGAAACAAAAAGTATAAGTATCCGAAATAGATAAGAAGACTCAAAGGCCCAATAATACTGACATAGTGCAACGGACTACGAACTGAATTAAGAAAAAATATAAGTGTCTGAAATAAATAGTAAGAGGGCTGAAGGCCCAAGCACAAGCATAGTGCAACGCGCTATGAAGCATAGAAATGATCGTTTACGCCCTGAAAGGGCAAAAGCAAACAAAGAAGCGTACACATTCTAAAAAAAAACAGGAATGAAAAATATTCATTCCTGTTTACACATCCGATAAGATTCTGATACTTTAGATTTTAAACCAATAAAAAACATAAAGTATTTCAAATTACTTGAGAACCTTTGGATATTGCGTTATTTTTTGCCTAATGGCAAAAATATGATGTGAATTAAAAACCAATACAGCCAGAAAAACAATGCTATAAGCCACAATTTGTATGGATCCTATTGGCTCATGATACCAAAAGAGAGCCAATAGAAACGCAATCATTGGATTGATATTTAAAAGCATACCTACCGTCGAAGAATTGATTCCGGAAAGTGCATATAAATTGAGAAACAACGGGAATATGGTAAACAGAATCGCGATAGTTTCGATACAGAAATAAAATTTAAACTCTGTTGGAATCGGTCCGCTGTAAGCCGGGTAAAAGGGTAATAAAAATAAGGCTGCCAATGTGATATGAAAGGTGAGCACAATAAATTTATCGAATCCTTTGTTGATCCTTTGACTTACTAAATACGAAGCATAAGTAGAACCAATGACTATACTAAAAACCATATCCATAATATTGGCATAGGATAAAAGCAAACAACCGGAAACACTTAGCCCTACAGCTATCCATTGAGTTTTGCTTAATTTCTCATTCAAAATAAAGTGTGCCAGTAGGGTGGTCAAAATTGGACATACTAAGTAGGCCAAAGAAGTTGCTTTTACACTAACATGATTCATTACATAAATAAAAGTAAACCAGTTGGCCATTAAAAAAACACTTCCTCCAATATTCAACAAAAGTGATCTGCGTCTCTCCAAGGCTGGTAATGCTTTAAAGGTAGCGATGGTTTCTTTGATTCTTTTTCTTTTAAAAGTAAAGACAATCAGTAACATGAGAATACTGCAGCTGAAAACACGATAGAATAAAATATCTAAAGAAGGATACTCGTGAATGGGCTTTAATGCCAAGCTAAAAAATCCCCAGATGATGAAACAGATAATGGCCGCTACATAATATTTTGTTGTTTTCACAAGTTATTCTTTTTAGGTTCGTTATTGAATAAAACAAATTTCTAAAAAATAAAACAGCAATACAGATACAGTTTTTGTAAATTGCACCATAACAGTTTCTTTTTTATGAAAAATTCCAACTACTTGTATCTGCAGTTTGCAGACCGAATTGAAAAACAAATAAAATCGGGTGTTTTAAATGTAGGCGATAAGCTGCCCTCTATACGTGAAGTCTGTGCCGAAACGGGTTACAGCATGAGCACCGTAAGCAAAGCCTATTATGAAATTGAAAGCAGGTCTCTTATAGAATCCAGACCTCAATCCGGTTATTATGTGACTAACATTTCGGCCAGAAATATTCCTGAACCTTCACCCAGCAGTCCTGTTTTAAAATGCGTGAACATTGACCGGGAAGATTTAATTGATCAGGTTTACAAAAACATGACCGATCCGAGTATTACGATGCTTTCTATGGGGTTTCCCTCTAACGAATTGCTACCTATTGCCAAATTAAATAAGGGAATGATTCAGGCCATGCGTCAGCTTCCTAATAGTGGCACAAGTTACGAACAGGTACAGGGGAATCTTAATCTACGGAAGGAAATTGCAAGATGGTCCTTTACCTGGGGAGGTTCTTTAACAGAAAGAGACATTATCACCATGCCAGGCTGTACGAGTGCCATATCACATTGTTTAATGACACTAACGAAACCGGGAGATACTATTATTACCGAAAGTCCTGCTTATTTTGGCATCCTGCAGTTGGCCAAATCTTTGGGTTTGTATATCATGGAACTGCCTACCAATATGACCACTGGAATAGAACTGGATGCCCTAAAAAAAGCGCTTTCTACTAAAAAAATAAAACTCTGTTTGCTGATGAGCAACTTCAGTAATCCTTCTGGAAGTATGATGCCTGTTGAACATAAAAAGGAAGTGGTGCGATTAATGGAATTTTACAACGTTCCATTAATTGAAGACGATATTCATGGTGATTTGTACTTTGGCTCGAGTCGTCCAACCAATTGTAAAACCTATGATGAAAGTGGCATTGTACTTTGCTGCAGTTCGGTTTCAAAAACTTTGGCACCGGGGTATCGTGTGGGCTGGGTTTCTCCGGGGAAATTCAAAAAAGAGATTTTGCGCAACAAAATCTATCATACCCTCTCTACTCCTACCATCACGCATCAGGTAGTTGGCGACTTTCTGAAAAATGGCCGCTATGAAAATCATCTTCGAAAAATACGACAGATATTGAATCACAACTGTACGAACTATATCAATACGGTTTTAGAGTCATTTCCGAAAGGAACCAAGGTAAGTCAGCCACAAGGAGGTTTTTTTCTTTGGATTGAACTTGATAAGAATATAGATACGGCTGCTTTTTATCCATTAGCGATGCAGCATAAAATTAGTTTTGCTCCGGGAAGAATCTTTACTTTTCAAAATCAATTCTCAAATTGCATGCGATTGAGTTTTGGACTTCCGTGGACTAATGAATTAAGATCCTCTATTCAAACTCTGGGAAAATTGATTGATCAGTAGAACTAAGTGACAGTTTACAGTAACAGTTTGCAGTCGCATTTCACATTTTACACCTATGTTTTTCCCGCAGATCTCGCAGATTATGCAGATTTTTTTAATCTGTGGCGATTGTTTCAACACATAATATAGATACTGTATCTATAGAAAAGGCGTCTCACTTTTCAAAGTTTGCAGTCGTAGTTTATAGTCGCAGTTATCAACTCACATCTCACATCTCACATCTCACATCTCACATCTCACATCTCACATCTATTTTTTTCTTATACCCAACGTGTTAAAACACATAAAAAAAAACTGGACAGCCGCATTAACAAAGCGTTGTCCAGTTAACAAATTGAGAAACCAAAATCAATTCACATAATTATAAAACAAAATAAGCGTTGTTTTCCGCTTTTTTTAAATCGGGTTTAAGATCGAATTCTTTGATGATGTCAAACTCACTTTGATACTCGTTTAACATTTGCATCAGATTCTTTTCGATAGTATTCGAAATTGCCGTTACAGGTGTATCTGTAGGTCTGTTTTCGAATGGATCCTGTAAATGGATTGCCATTTTTTCAATTAAGAAGAACGTTCCTCCGATAATTGTAATTAACGGAACGGCAAACCAGCTCAATAAACTGATCAGTCCAAAAGGCAATAACAAAATAAACAAACACAGCGTCATTCTGATGTACATGCTGTAAGTGGTTGGAAAAATGGTATTTTTAATACGCTCGCATTTTCCCATTGCATCACATAATCTTGACAAAGTATTGTCTATTTCAACCTGTTGATAAGGATTTAATCGTTTATCCTTTTTGGCAATTCTAAGATCTCTACCATGAAGCAATAATATCGCATTTGGAATATTCTGATGGTTTTTGACAAAATTCAGTTCCTCTTCACTAATCAAATCTTTGATCGGCTTTATCGCATCTTTATTACGCAGCGCCTGTCCTAAGCTATAACACCATGCAATTTGTCTTTTGGTGAAGTTCTCCTTAAACTCGTTTGCTTCAACAGAAAACCCCGGATCTTTATAAAAAGTGAGCATTTGTCTCACCAAAGTTCGGGATTCATTTACAATTGATCCCCAAATAATGCGTGCTTCCCACCATCTGTCGTAAGCCTGATTGGATTTAAAAGCCAGTAATAAGGATATAATTGTACCTACCATGGTAGGAATTGCGATTGGTATTTCGATCGCTACATTGATAAAATAATGATGAAAAATTTCAAATAAAATGGTGTAAGTCATTACAAGTGCCAATTCCACCTTAATTTTCCCGAGAACGTACCTCATTGGAATTCTTTTCTTTAATAACATATCTTTCCGTTTAAATTAAACTTGTATTCTTTTCGAAGAAATGAGGTTTTACGCCAATTCTTCATAGAGCGAAAGCACCGGTAGACCCGTTTTATCGTTTATGCTCTCTTTTTTATTTTTCTTGAATTGTATCTTCTCTCCTTTGCGGGTTTCCACTAACAAATCGATATCGTATTTTGAAATCGCTTCTGATAAGTAAGGAGCAAAATTTTCGTAGTTGTCTTCAAAACTGGAAGTCTGGCTTACAATTTCAAATGAAAAATTGTTGTTCAAAAATTGCTGAACATCTTTTACATGCATACTGGCACGACCGTTTTCGATATAAAGCGCTTTATTGAAGTCTTCTTTGTATTGCTCTGAACCTAAATGCAGAATTGGACACTTTTGATTTCCGGCTAATTGTACCAGGTATTGGTGAATTCGTTTTGTTTCCTGCTTATACGAATTGGTAAGAACTACCAGTTTTATAGCAAAAACATCAATAATACGTTTAAAAATCGGAGAAGAAAGTCCGTATTGATTGTGAACTTTTATTTTACAGTTGGGTGTGTGTTCAATAATGTATCGGCAAGTGTCCAGTACTTCTTCCTGACTTGCAGTAAGTCCTGTGCGCATTTCACGTAAAAAATTAGAGGATGAAAAAGCATCAGGAGTTTCTGATACCATCATAAGAATAATTTCGCAATCTGAATCTTTTGCCTGACCAATAGCTGATTTTACAGCACAAATTGTATCGTCTTTTAAAGTAGTAGGTATAAGGAAATTTTTCATAAGTATACTCTTTTAGTTTATACTTACAAAGTAACTCCCGTCAAATTAGAAGGGTCTTAATATGAAATTAGAATTTTCTAAGATTCAACATTAGAAGTCTTAATGTTGCTTTTCTTCGAACTTGTTTTATTAAAGACAATGGTTACGATGGTGCCTTTGTTTTGCTCTGACTGCACCTGAATCTCTCCGTCGTGCATGCGGATGATTTTGGAAGCCAATGGAAGCCCCAAACCGTATCCTATATATTTAGTTGCAATTTTACCTCTAAAGAAAGGTTCATACAAATGCGGAATGTCTTCCGGAGGGATCCCAATCCCGATATCGTTGATCGCCACCTTTATCCAGTCCTGATTGGCTGAAAGGGTAACAAAAACCTCATTGTTATCCGAGTATTTTACACCATTGGTAATAATGTTGTTAATCGCGAGTTCCAAAAGTGGCTTATTACAAGGTATCAAAAGTAAATTGGAGTCTTTAGGCGCAAAATTAAGTTTGATACTTACACGATTATCCGGATAAATCTTATCTAAATCCGACTTTACATCCATTAATACTTCGTCGATTCTGGCAATATCCAACACCTGTTTTTTACCGTCGTAACCTGTTTGTGTAAGTTTAAGCAAACTCTCTGTTAAGTTTCCTAATCGGGAAGCCTGGCTGTAAATATTTTCAAGGGACTGGATGTATTCCGGAACTTCCCTTTCTTTCAAAAGCATGATTTCAGACTCTGCAATGATTGTCGTTATAGGGGTTTTTAACTCGTGTGAAGCATTATTGATAAAATTGGCCTGTATTTCGAATGAGGTTTCCAAACGATCCAGCATATCGTTGAAAGTCTCTGTAAGATCTGAGATTTCATCTGAATTTTTGACTTCCGGCAAGCGATTGTGAAGGTTGGAAGCACTAATTCTATTTACTTCTTTAGTAATTCTTGCCACAGGATTAATGACTCTTTTGGCCAGGAAACGTCCCAAAAAGAAGGCCAAAAATATAAAACCTATACCTCCGAACAGCATGATTTTTAAAATATAGATTGTGGTGGTCGGTCCTTTTCGGTCACGAGCTCCAACAATTACAATGTATTTTTGATTATTCTCTGTAAAAACCTGTCCTAAATAATATTTGTTTTCTACCTCAAAATAGTCTTTTCCGGTTTTTAAAATATTGGTATAAAACTCATTCGGTAAATTCAGTTTTGTATTGTAATCAAAACTATTGGCACTGTTTATCTTTAGAACAAACTCTTCTTCTTCGATAAGTTCTTCCAGTCCGTTTTTTTTAAGATTACTGTAGTATTTTATTTTCTCAGGATCGTTCTGAAAATGAATGGATGCGACAATTTTAGCTCTGTCTTCAAGCCTTTTTAAGAAATGGTAACGATTATTTTCTCTGAATAGAACAAAAACAACAATACATAGAAGTAATGTACTAAAAGACGACAAGGCTACATAAGTGTATGTTATTTTTTTTCTTATATCCATTTTATGGCTGTATCACATAACCCAGACCTTTCATGGTATGGATGAGTTTGGTTTCAAAAGGTTTATCGATTTTTTTTCTTAAATAAGTAATGTATACATCGACAACATTGGTGTTCATATCAAAATTAATATCCCAGACATTATCTAAAATCTGATCGCGGGAAACGATGCGACCGCTATTTTTAGCCAGATAGTATAATAATTTAAATTCTTTTGCGGTCAGGATAATCGATTCTCCTTCTCTCTTTACTGTCTTTGCCCGGCCGTTTATTTCTAAGTCGCCAATGGTTATAGTATCTACTTTTTCGGTATCCTGATGAGCTCGTCGGTGCAGTGCATTGACTCTGGCATCAAGTTCTCCAAACTTAAAAGGTTTTACCAAATAATCGTCGGCCCCTGCATTAAGTCCGGTCACAATATTTTCTGACGTTCCAAGAGCGGTTAACAGTAACACCGGAACAAAATTCTTACTGGCGCGAAGTCTTCTGCAAATCTCAATTCCGTTAATATCCGGAAGCATTACATCCAAAACGACAACATCAAAATTATAATTGTGAATCATCTCCAGAGCAGTTCTGCCATCCAGAGCCACACTAACTTCATTATTGTTCTCGGCAAATCCTTTCCGTAAAATGGACAACAGATTTGGCTCGTCTTCGACTATAAGTAATTTCATCTTAGTTCAGGTATGAATAGCAAAAATAGGGATTGACTTTAAAAATATAAATCACACTCGTTATAAATTATGATTTAATTATGAACAACAGCCCCGTTTTCATAAAAAACGACTCCGAAGAATTTCTTTTTTATGTGAGTGTTTTTTGCGCGTTGTAATACTGGTTCTTTACATTAAAACTTTGTATTACCTCTAAGCCAGACAAGTACTTACTTAATCTTTTACTCTTTCTAAGTAAATCTAAGGGATTGAATTGTATCTCAGTGATTTCTTTTTTCCATCTTTGATTAAATTACCTTTTAAATAATAGGTATAATCATTATAACCGTTACTATTGTATTTATTCCCCTGCAGTTAGTTTGTGGTTTCTTCAGATTCTTTGGTTGGAGGTGGATAAAATGACACCTTTGATAAATTTTGTGTATTGGTTTTTCAAGACCAATTGTACTAATCCACACCAAAAAAAGTGAACATTCCCCAAAAAGTTAGACACTATTTGGGGCATTTTTTATGGAAAGAAAAGCAAAGTATGACTATGCATTTAGATTAGAATGTGTAGAATTGGTTTTAAAGAAGCACTATTCAGCTGGATACGTTTCAAAATTAAAGCAGACTGCAAGATGGAATATTCGTAAGTGGGTCAGTTTTTATAAAAACATATGGTGAAATTGGTTTATATCCACGAATTAATCAAAGCTATTCAGCAGAATTTAAGCTAATAGTACTCAAAAGCATAGAAAAGGATTCTCTTTCCTTGATTCAGGCAGGTATACGATTTAACATTCCCAATATTTCCATAATTTTATAATGGAAAAAAGATTTTGCTAATTTTGGACTAACAGGATTAAAACCAAAACAAAGAGGCAGACCCGTATCGATGAGTGACCATAAAGACAAAAAGCGTAAATCAGACAGCCCCCTTATAAGAGAGCAGGAACTGCTGAAAGAAAACGAAAGACTTCGCTGTGAGAATGAACTGCTAAAAAAGCTTCAAGCCTTAATTCAAGCCAGGAAAAATCCAAAGCCATAAACGAGCTAAGGCATAAATATGGTTTGGAATTACTTCTGAACCTAGCAGATATGGCACGCAGCAGTTTTTACTATCATCAAAAACAAAGTAAATCACCTGATAAATACAGAGAAACTAAAGAGCTGATTAAAGCCATTTATCAAAAGCATAAAGGGCGCTATGGCTACAGAGGGATAACCGATGAGCTGCAAAACAGAGGACTGCTTATCAATCATAAGACAGTTCTCAGATTAATGAATCTATTAGGGCTAAAAAGTATTATTAGAGCAAAAAAGTATAAATCTTATAAAGGTGATAATGGTAAAATAGCTCCAAATCAAAAATGGGCAACCGATATAACAAAGTTTAATGTAAGAGGAAACAAATTATATTTATCACCAATAATTGACTTGTTTAATCAGGAAATAATCAGCTATGAAGTTACAGAACGACCAGTGTTTAATCAAGTAGTAATCATGCTGAAAAAAGCCTTTAGAAAAATCCCAAACAATACAAATTTGATACTTCATTCTGACCAAGGCTGGCAATACCAAATGAAACATTACCAAGACTTATTAGAACAAAAAAAAATCAAACAAAGCATGTCAAGAAAAGGAAACTGTCTCGATAATGCAATTATTGAAAACTTCTTTGGAATATTAAAATCTGAAATGTTTTATACCCAAAAATTCAAATCAATAGAGCAATTAAAAAAAGAAATTAATAGATACATAATCTATTACAATAACGAAAGAATTAAATCAAATTTAAACAAAATGAGCCCAATACAATATCGAGCTCATTATTATCAAACTTAATTATAAATTTGTCTAAACTTTTGGGTTCAGTTATATATATATATGGAGTGGCTTTAATTTATTTCTCAATTAGTTCAGATTATAAATCTAATTTATTTGAATTATCTAATCGTCTAGCTAAAAAAGACAAAATAGTCAATGAAAAAAGCAACGAAAAAGGATAGAACAACAAAATATAATTCTCATCATGTACCATGGTTGTCAATATTGATAGTAACATTGATTTTTGAGCAAACAATAAAGAAATTAAATCCATTAGTACAAATATTATGACCAATTTGAAGACAAAATTAGAACTTATTAAATTTGAAAACAAAGACAAAATAAAATACATTAAAAAAGAGAATGTGTATATCAAAATACTGCCAAAAAAGTTAAAGAAAAATAATTCCCAATCATTATTTTTAGGTATTATTAAAAATAAGAGACAATTAAAACAGTTAAAAATTATCAGTGTGATAAGATACCATTTCGTACTAAATTTTATTTTTTCTTTATATTCCATCTAATTAAAT
>NZ_CAGKLC010000114.1 GCF_903469665.1 Flavobacterium sp. UGB4466
AAGGCATTAAAAATTACTTTTTTCAAAATATACCCCCTCACAAATTAATCTTATCCAAAAAATAATACTACTCCAAACAAAATAGCCCCCTAATTTTTAGGAGTAGAAAAATAAATCTATATTTGTCCCAACAAAAAAGAAACAAAAAAATTAATTTATATTATTATGGCTAAAATTAAGTTAGAATACATTTGGTTAGACGGATATGAACCAACCCAAAATCTTAGAAGTAAAACTAAAGTTGAAGAGCATGAAAATTTCAAAGGAACATTAGAAGAGCTAGGAAACTGGTCATTTGATGGTTCCTCTACTAAACAAGCCGAAGGTGGATCTTCTGACTGTCTTTTGGTTCCTGTTGCAATATATCCAGACCCAACCCGTATCAACGGATGGTTAGTAATGTCAGAAGTTATGTATGCTGACGGAAAACCACACCCTTCTAACGGTAGAGCTACAATTGATGATGATAATGATGATTTTTGGTTCGGATTTGAACAAGAGTATTTTATCATGGATACCAAAACTCAACTTCCACTTGGATTCCCGGTTGGAGGTTACCCTGCTCCACAAGGAATGTACTACTGCTCAGTAGGTGGAAAAAATACTCATGGAAGAAAATTAGTCGAAGAGCATGCTGATCTTTGTATCGCAGCCGGAATTAATTTTGAAGGAATCAATCAGGAAGTTGCCTGCGGACAATGGGAATTCCAATTATTCGCTAAAGGTGCTAAAAAAGCCGGAGACGAAATCTGGGTTGCTCGTTACTTATTAGATCGTTTGACTGAAAAATACGGTTACTATATTGAATACCACCCTAAACCACTTGGAGACACAGACTGGAATGGTTCAGGTATGCATGCTAACTTCTCTAACGAAGTATTAAGAACATGTGGAGACCAGGCTACTTACGAAAGAATCTGTGAAGCTTTCAGACCTGTTACTGCAGAGCACATTGCAGTTTATGGAGCTTACAACGACCAACGTTTAACCGGAAAACATGAAACCGCTTCTATTCACGATTTCTCTTACGGTGTTTCAGACAGAGGATGCTCTATCAGAATCCCATTAATGACCGTACAAAAAGGATGGAAAGGCTGGCTAGAAGACAGAAGACCTGCTTCAAACGGTGATCCTTATAAAATTGCTGCAAGAATTATCAAAACTGTAAAATCAGCATTGTAATTCAGCTTTAGAACATATACAAAAGTGCTAACGTAATGTTGGCACTTTTTTTTTATAGTATTGTCTGTCCTTTCAGTCGAAAAGAACAGACTTTGTATAAATTTTGAAAGTCACTTTTTTAACACTTAACTCTCTGATTCTGTCCGAAAATGTCAGACAGCATAAATAATTATAATTGATATAATTTAAAAACTATCTTTGTAAATCACTAAAAAAGTATCCTAATGGTTTGGATTTTCTTCTTAATAGCTGTTGCACTTATTCTCGCTTTAGACTTAGGCGTTTTCAACAAAAACCCACATATCATAAGTACTAAGGAAGCAAGTAAATGGACATTGATCTGGGTAACCCTATCCTTTCTTTTTTCAGGAGTTATTTATTGGCTCTATACTACAGATTACATCGCAAATCCTGACAATCTGAAACCCGCCGTTGCTTCCATGAAGTTCATAACCGGTTATCTGATTGAGTTATCCTTAAGTGTGGACAATATTTTTGTGATCGCCATTATTTTTGCATCGTTCAAAATACCACAAAAATACCAGCATCGTGTTTTATTCTGGGGAATTCTGGGCGCTGTTGTTTTCCGTGGACTAATGATTTTCTTTGGTGTAATGCTGATTAATAAATTTGCATGGACTACTTATTTATTTGGAGCCTTTCTGCTTTTTACCGCCATCAAGATGTTGTTTACGGGCGAAGATGAAGATTTTCAGCCCAAGGATTCTTTCATTTATAAAACATTAGGAAAAATAATCCCGATCACTTCCCATATGGAGGGAGAAAAGTTTTTCATTCCCACAAAAACAGCCAAAAAAGCGGCCACTCCATTATTTGTAGCGCTGATTGTGATCGAATTCATGGATGTGCTTTTTGCCGTAGACAGCGTACCGGCTATTCTGGCTATTACTTCTGATCCTTTTCTAGTGTTCAGTTCTAATATTTTTGCCATACTGGGATTGCGTTCGATGTACTTTTTCTTAGCCAATATGCTCGCAAAATTCAGCTATCTGGAATACAGTCTTATCGCTATTTTAAGTTTCGTAGGATTAAAAATGCTGCTTCACGATTTCATTCACGTACCGGAATGGGCATCTTTAGTCTTCATTGCTCTTTCACTTTTAGCCGGTATTCTGGTTTCGTTAAAATTTGGAGCAGAAAAAGAACTTACTGATACGAATAAGGAATAACATTTAAATAAAAATAGTTTCAATAAAAAAAGGAGATCGTCAGATCTCCTTTTTATTTTATACTTCAATGATTAGTTTAGTTTCTTAACCTTACTATCATCAATATTGTATTTTTTAATAACAGCATTGTAATCTGAGTAATCTGCTTTATTTACTGATTTACCAGTACTTGAAAACGCTCCCGGCACAATTACAATTCTAAAGGTTTGATTTTTTATAAACTCAGGCGTTAAAGCTAAATCATAGTTTCCTCCTGCAAAAATGGTGAAATCGCTTTTACTGAAATCGAAATCATAATCGAAATCGCCTTTTGATGTATAAACGGTTCTTGGAATTTGCTGCCAGATCGGAGTAGTTGGATTAACTGTTCCCGCCAATCTGTAAATTAAAATCACATCAGAATCAAAAATTACCGGATTCAGTTTTTGATAGATATTATAACCGTCTGTAGCGTTGTAAGAAAAATTAACATTTTGAAGTTCAAAAACTTCTGCAACCGGTCCTTCTGGTCCTCGTGGCCCATCCAATCCTGGAGGTCCTTCTGGTCCTTCACAACTAGAAAATCCGATTAGTCCAACGACTGCTACTGCGAATAGGGTAAGTATCTTTTTCATAATTTCTGTGGTATTATTTGTTTTTAGAATATATATATAAAGGTATTCCAAAAATCAAACCAAAAAAAACATTTGATACCGTTCTTATCCGATTTTTCTATTATTTTTTTATAACCTGCTGATTTTTAAGTAGTATTTTATTAAAAAATAAAACGTGATAGGGTAGTGAATTCTCCCAATACTCCCAGGTATGCGCTCCTGCACGTTCGGTATAATCGTGATCTACTTTGTTGTAAACCAATCTTTGATGTAGTTCTCTGTTGGGTTCTATCAAAAAATCATCTACGCCACAATCTATAATCAAAGGGAGTTTATTTGCTTTAAGTTTGTCCAACATTCCCAGTACAGCATATTGTGCATACATTTCAGAATTGTCACTTTTATCCCCAAATACAGGCTGCATTAATTTCACCACCTGTGCCGATGCATCCCTCTGTAACATTACTCCCATATCTACTGCCCCACTCATACTTCCGGCAGCACAAAACAAATCAGGATGCTTGGCCGACAAATACAAAGCGCCGTGACCTCCCATAGAAAGTCCCGTGATTACCCTTCCGCTCCTGTTGCTTATGGTTCGGTATGTTTTATCTACTTTTTGAACGACCTCTTGTGTGATAAAGGTTTCGAACTGACTTCCTTTGTTTACCGGACTATCCAGATAAAAACTAAACGTTTCTCCTTCAGGCATGACTATGATCATATTGTACTGATCGGATAAATTTTGCACTAATTTCTTATTGGGCGTGTTTTTCAGCCAGTCGCTAAAATGTCCGTAAGCACCATGCAGTAAATACATTACCGGAAATGCCGTTTTGCTTTTGGCATACGAATTAGGCAAAACGACCGCCGCTTTATAGGTTTTACTCATGGCTGTACTCGCAACTTGCAGGGTATCAACTTTTGCGGCATAACTTGCGGCATTGATACATAACAGCACTACAATCAATAGAAATCTGGCATTTTTCATACTTGTAACATTTTTTGTTTTTAGAGGATAAAAGATATTACTTTTTTCTTCTAGAATTTTCTTTTTCTAAAAAAAGTGTGAATTATTACTATTTCAATCAATAATCAGGCGATACCCCTGAGCTCTTATATTGATGATACTGATTTTGGAATCCTCAGAAAGATTTTTCCGTAGTTTTGAAATAAATACATCTAAGCTTCTTCCATTAAAAAAACTATCATCCCCCCAAAGCTCAATAAGCGTTTCTTTTCTTGGGAGCATTCTGTTTTCACTGGTAACAAGACGATAAAGTATTTCTCCTGATCGTGGAGAAAGTGTAATCATTCTTTTTTTGTGAATTAATTTATAGCTCTCTGGATCATATTCATAATCGCCAATAACGATACTTTTCTTTTTATGTTCATCAACAGCAGGAAAATTCCTGATCAAGAGCCTTTTGATTCTGGCAGTGAGCTCTTCTACACTGAACGGTTTTCGGATATAATCATCTGCGCCTAGTGAGAAGCCCTGCAGCACATCCTCTGTCAACACTCGTGCCGAAAGAAGGATCAGTGGAATAGTATTTCCATCTTCTCTGATTTGCTTCAATAAAGAATAACCGTCAAGCTTTGGCATCATGATATCTGCTACAACAAGGTCAAACGATTGCTCTTTTAGTACTTCAAGTCCATCGACGCCATCAACTACCCATAGTACTTCAAATCCTTTTTTTTCCAGCAGAATTGAAGTGATCTCTCCCAGATCAAAATCGTCTTCTAAGTATAATATTTTAGGCTTACTCATAAGCAGGTATTTTGATTTCGATTAGAGTTCCTTCTGTTTTTTGTTTCAAAACCTTAATACTCCCACCTTGTTTTTTCAAGGACTCACGCACAAAACTCAATCCTAAACCGAATCCTTTTACATTATGAGTGTCATCATTCATGATTTTAAAATAAGGTGCAAAAATTTCTTCTCTGTATTTTTCAGGAATACCAATACCGTTGTCCTGAATTCTGATAGTCACAGTATTGTTCATTTTCCCCGCGGAAATTATAATTCTGGGATCCCTTTCAGAATATTTCAGAGCGTTATCAAATAAATTCAGAAATATTTGTTTCAGCTGAATCCGACTGCCCTTGATCTGCAAATTTTTATCCACATCTTCAAAAACAATTTCTGCCTTTTTTTTCAAAACAATATGAGCTAAATCCTCTCCTGCTTCCTTCACTAAAGATAGTAAATTCAAGGAAGACAAAATTAATTGCTCCTTACTATTACTGCTTCTCGCATGCTGAAGAATAGAATCCACCAGAAGAGAAAGCTGATCGGCTGCTCTATGAATGGCCGCTGCATATTTTTTTACATTTGCAGGTTCTTCTTCTACTTTAGAGGTTTCCAGCGCTTCTGTTGCAATCAGTATCGTTGAAATGGGTATTTTCAGTTCATGCGTCATGTTGCGCGTGAAAATTTCCTTATTCTGCAATAAATTCCGATTGAAAATCAAACTTCTGAAAAGAATGAAAATAGTGATCAGAAAAAGAAAAACATAAAATATCGAAAAAAATATAATTTCTTTTATTTCGTAAATTACAACACCTGCCATATTAACAATATGAATTCGGTATTTGTTATTCTCTTGTACAAATGAGTTTATTGTTTTCGTAGTGTTCTGGTCTGTAATCACAATCCCTTTGGGATAGGTTCTTTTAACGTTCTTACCTTCAAAATAAACTTGAATTTCAGCCTCTTTTTTCAGGAATGCTTTCAATCTCTTTCTAACCGAAGTATACAAAAAGTAGTCAAGCTTTTCATGCTGATAAAGCAATCCGGTATTGGAAACTTTTAAATACTGCTTAACCACCTCTACTTTTGGTTCCGAAACAAATACCTCAACTTTTTTGGTTTTAGATTTGTTTGCCTTTTCAATTTTTTGCTTTAAAGCAGGTTCCTTAAACAAATTCATAAGCAATATCTGAGTAGCTTCAGATTGCGTTCGCTCCAGAATTTCACGTTTTTTATTTTCATAATTCACCCTAATCCAATACCCCTGAAAAGTCAAAACAACAAGAATGGTCAGGATGAATAATGGTTTTCCAAAACTAACAAAGAATTTATTCATACAATCTTCTTTTAATTACTTCGAAATTACACATTAACAAGGAACTATAAAAGCTGTGATAACACTATTTAACAGTATATAACAGTCTGATAACCTACATTCTAATGTCAGTTCCCGAGATTTGCCAAAGAAAAATTAAGTTATCAATATTTTTTTTTACTGAAATAGAATCGATTAAACTTTAAAACAAGTGCATTATGAATATGAATCTTAAAGTCTTAACTGCTGTATGTATTGTCATATCAGCAATTACAGCAAATGCGCAAAGTACTGCGACAAAACTACCGGGTGATCCGACGTTGCCTTCTTCCAAAGAAAGTCTTGAGAAGATGGTCTCTTTTGATAAAGGAAATTTCAAATACAAGGTAGAAGATTATTTCGCAAAACCAAATGCTTCGTCTTTCAAAATTTCACCAGATGGACAATACTTGTCTTATAAAGAAAAAGATAAAGACAAAAAAAATCATGTGTATGTAAAAGAACTGAAAACAGGAAAAATTACAAAAGCTATTGTAGAAAAAGAGGATCTTATTGGAAGTTATGGCTGGCTGGACAAGAAAAGACTATTTTATACACAAGATAAAGGAGGTAACGAAAATAACCATCTTTATGCTGTAGATATTGATGGTAAAAATGTAAAAGACCTAACCCCTTTTGAGGGAGTAACCTTAATGTACGCTAATATCATCAAGGACACTGAATTCGTTATTGTAACACTCAATAAAAACAACAAACAAATCTTTGAACCCTACAAAATAAACTTCAATACCGGAGAGATGACTCAGCTTTATGAAAATAAAAACATTAGCAACCCTATCAATAGTTATCTTTTTGATAAAGAAGGAAATATGAGAGGCTATACCGTTCTGGAAAATGGTGTAACCACTAAAACATACTATAAAGATTTAGAAACAGGCAAATTTAACCTTATCCAATCAACAGACTGGAAAAATACCTTCAGTATTATCGAACTGAATGATAATTCTAAAAATAAGGATGAAGCCTATGTAGTGACCAACCTTGATAGCGACAAAGAAAGAATTGTATTATACGACCTGAAGAAAAATACAATTATTAAAGAAGTTTATTCAGACCCCGTTTATGATGTAAGCTCCATAAATACCGCCCGTAAAAACAGAAACTATGAACTGGATTACATTAGCTATACTGGCGTAAAAGGAATAACTATACCGGTAAGTAAGTTTTATAAAGAGGTTTACAGTAAACTGTCCTCACAATTTAAAGATAAGGATTTCTCAATTGCATCTTCGGATAACAATGAAAGCAAACTTTTAGTTTTCGTAACAAGCGATAAACTCTATGGAAAGTTTTATGAATATGATACCAAAACAAAAAACATAAAATTGCTTTATGACCTTATGCCCCAGCTGAAAGAAGAAGATATGGCTGAAATGAGACCTATTGAATTTAAAAGCAGAGACGGTTTAACCATTCACGGATATATTACATTACCTAAAGCCGCTTTAGAAGGAAAGAAAGTCCCTTTGATTGTTAATCCTCACGGAGGGCCACAAACGATTAGAGATGATTGGGGTTTTAATCCTGAAGCACAATTGTTTGCCAGTAGAGGATATGCTACATTACAAGTTAATTTTAGAATTTCCGGTGGATATGGGAAAGAATTTCAAGAATCCGGCTATAAACAAATTGGAAG
Source organism: Flavobacterium sp. UGB4466 (assembly GCF_903469665.1). GTDB lineage: Bacteria > Bacteroidota > Bacteroidia > Flavobacteriales > Flavobacteriaceae > Flavobacterium > Flavobacterium lipolyticum. The sequence goes on from NZ_CAGKLC010000114.1 coordinate 7,733, forward strand.
AAAAGTAATGGATGATGTAGAAGACGGAGTAAAATATGTAATAAAACAAGGGTGGGTCGATCAAAGTAAAGTGGCCATTTACGGAGGAAGCCATGGAGGATACGCTACTTTAATGGGATTAATAAAAACACCCGATTTATATTCCTGTGGAGTAGATTATGTAGGGGTTTCCAATATTTTTACCTTTTTTAACTCGTTTCCGGAATACTGGAAGCCTTACAAAGAGCAACTAAAAGAAATATGGTATGATTTGGATAATCCGAAGGAAGCTGAAATAGCTAAAGAAGTTTCTCCAATATTTCAGATCGATAAAATCAAAAAACCTTTATTTGTAGTACAGGGAGCAAATGATCCGAGAGTAAATATCAATGAATCTGATCAGATCGTTAAAGCGATGCGTGCAAAAGGTTTTGAAGTTCCGTATATGGTAAAATACGATGAAGGACATGGGTTTCATAAAGAACCAAGCAGAATAGAACTCTATAAATACATGTTAGGCTTCTTTGCTGAAAACTTCAATAAGTAGAAATTCCACAAGGAGACACAACAGAATTCCACAAAGAGACACAAAAGACACGCAGAGATGCACAAAAGATTAAAAAACTTCGTGTATCTCTGTGCTTTTTTTCGCGAGTCTCTGTGCAACAACAGAATTCCACAAAGAGACACAAAAGACACGCAGAGATACGCAAAGACTTAAAAAAACTTTGTGTATCTCTGTGCGATTTCTTCGCGAGTCTCTGTGCAACAACAGAATTCCACAAAGAGACACAAAGGACACGCAGAGATACACAAAAGATTAAAAAACTTCGTTTATCTCTGTGCTTTTTTTCGCGAGTCTCTGTGTGATTTCTTCACGAGTCTCTGTGCAACTACAAAACTTTTACTGAATGACAATTTTATGTTCATTGCGGTATTGCGATGCACTTTTACCGGTGTACTGTTTAAAAGATTTACTGAAATGACTAAAATTATTAAAACCACTTTCATAACAAACTTCATTGATACTTATAGGTTTTTCTGCCAGAAGCTTTGAAGCATGTACCAAACGGTATTCGTTTACAAATTCGGTAAAGGTTTTATTGGAGATTTTTTTAAAGTAACGACAAAAAGAAGGTGTTGTCATACTTATCAGATTCGAAACTTCATCGATGGCAATTGATTCCTGAAAATGATCTTTCACATAATTAAAGATTACATTCATTCGATCATTATCCTGAGTCTGCAATTCTAACGAAAAACCATCCGCATTTAGTACTGTATATTCTTCTGATGAATCTAACTCATCCAAAATACTTAAAAGTGTAAGTAAACGTTCAAACGGAAGCTGATTTTCCATCATCTCGATTCTTTTACCTACATTTTTCTTCGTTTCTCCTCCAAAAGCGATTCCTCCTTTTGACTGATTCAAAACATTTCGAACTTTTTTCATTTCGGGTGCTACAAAAAAATCATTGCCCAAAAATTCAGGTTTAATATGAATGACCGTTTCATCTGTATTTCCCGTCATTTCATTCGTAAAACCACAATGTGGCAGGTTGGCCCCTATCAAAAGTAAACTACCATTGGTGTAATACGAAACATGGCTTCCTATTTGTCTTTTACCTGCTCCCCCATTGATGTAAACCAACTCAATTTCGGGATGATAATGCCATAAATGCGCCTTACTGTTCGTTTTTTCCGCATGTTTGGTATACGTAAAAGAACTTCCGTAAGAATTAGATATCACTTCAAGAGCAGGGGCAATCGTCTTCATGATAAAGTTTTTAGAAAATAATAGCGAATTTAACAAAAACACCTAACATAATTCATATTTTAACCTATAACGGTTTCGCAAATGAGAATATATCATAAAAATCCAAAAAACACTAAATTCAAAATCACAATTATTCCCGTATTTTTTTTATACTCGTTTTTTTTCTAATCTTTTTTTTAATATATCCCATTTAATCGGGTCTTTTTATAAGCATACAATATATATGTAAGAATTATAGGCGCATTCAGAGATTGTCCAAAATTTTAAATCATTGAAAAATAACAACACAATTAACAAAAACACCTATAATAATTTAAAATTTAACCTATAACGGTTTCGTAAATGAGAATACAGCACATAAATTAGCAAATAGAGTTGCGAAAAAAAATCCTGCTCTAAAGTAATTTAGCTTCAGAGAAATGAACGAATCATTTAAAACGAAAAGCTATGAAAAACATTTTAAAATTAAGTTTAGTCTGTGCGGTACTCTTTTCAGGAATAAGCACTTATGCAATTGATGAAAATGGTAACAACAATCTTAACCTTCACGTATTAAAGGGTAATGGAAAGCTAATTACGTTTGCTCTAAACCAGGTGCAAAAAGCCAGTTTGAGTATTTATGATCAAAACGGTTCATTAATCTACACTGAAAATGCTTCAGGTAAAGAAGGAATTTTAAGAACCTTTAGTTTAGAAGAATTTCCGGAAGGAACCTATTTCTTAGAAGTAGAAGACAGCGTTAAAAAGATAAGACATGAAATTACAATTACAGATGACAAATCAATATTATCTGCAAAAGCAATTTCATCTACCTATAAAGCAGATTTCTCTGCTCAAAATTCAAACGTAGCAGTACGTTAAAAAAGTTTATGCTTTCATAAAGTATAAAAATGAGGTTAGATAGTTAGTAAAGTAAAAACGTGATTGTTTTAAAACAGCTCTTTGTGGTTATTGAGCTGTTTTTTTTTGCTTATAAACTAACGAGATTAACCGCAAGGTGCGCAAAGTTTTTTTCATATCTTTTTTATACAAACGCAAAGTTCGCAAAGCTTATTAGCGTAAAATCCTTGCGAACTTTGCGGTTACTACACGTAATTTGTGATAAAAAACTTCACGCACCCTGCGGTTAAATCCTAAAACACACATTTTGTAAGAAAGACAGGCGAAACCACATTGCCTTAACTTTATCAAAACATTAAAATATAATCGCAGAATTAACACTAACACTTAAAATAATTCAAATTTTAACCTATAACGGTTTCGTAAATGAGAATATAGCATAGAAATAAGAAAACAGAGTTGTGAGAAAATCACTATTTCATAAGTAATTTAGCATCAGATAATTAGAATTATTAATCTAAAAACTAAAAGTCATGAAAAAGATTTTAAAATTAAGTTTAGTATGTGCAGTACTTTTCACTGGAATGAGTACATATGCAATTGACGGGAATGAAGATTTTAATCTTCATGTATTAAAAGCCAACGGAAAGCTAATTGCATTTGCCCTTAACAAAGTGCAAAAAGCAAACCTGACAATTTATGATAAAGACGGTAGCTTACTTTATACTGAAAATGCATCAGGTAAAGATGGAATTTTGAGAACTTTTAATCTGGAAGAACTCCCAGCAGGAACCTACTTTCTGGAAGTTGAGGATAACATCAAAAAAGTAAGACATGAAATTACTATTACTGAAGCTACTACGGTACTTTCAAGAAAAGCAATTTCATCGAGTTATAAAGCAGGTTTTTCTGCTAAAAAAACTAGTGTCGCTGCACGTTAAAAATTTTACCCCCTTACCCAAAAAAGCGAATTTATTTAGTTAGTGAAAATAGTACGTTTTAAACAGCTCTTTGTCGTAATTGAGCTGTTTTTTTATGTCTTTCTCTCATCTCAAAAAACTGATTTTTATATTTTTAGAAAAATATTCTTAATAATTATAAAAGAGTAGTTTACACACTCAAAAAAAAACTCAAAATAAAAACATCCGTCATCCCAGTAAATACGTACATAGTTCACATAAAACACAGAAACATCTTTAATTCAGCAATTTAGCCATTGAAAAAAGTGACTTTTTTGTATAAAATTAGATTTCTATTTGTAGTTTTACGCGTTTCGAAAATAGTAATAAACAATTAAAAAAAAATGACAAATTTAACGAAGGTGGGCTTAGTTGTTGCCGTATTTTTAACAACAATCTTTACGTATGCAATTGATGGAAAAGGAGATTATATTTTAAATATAAAAACCGGAAATGGAAAAGTAGTTAGTTTTACTTTAAACTCTGTTGAGAAATCAGTTTTTACTATCTATGACGAAAACAATAATTTGGTTTACACAGGAGAAACTGCTTCAAACCAGTTAGAAACGTCAAAAACTTTAAGTTTAGAGGCATATCCTGCCGGAACTTATATCCTGGAAGTAAAAGAAAATGGTAAAGTTGCTAAACATGAAATTACGGTTTCTGCTAAGAAATCAAAAACTGTTAAGATGGACGAATCAGTGAACAAAAGCCCTGCTTTCCGACGCTAATTGTTTTTACTTAAAATTGAAAAGCATCAGCTGTGGCTGGTGCTTTTTTTTTTTAAACTAAACCACTCTGCACTGAAAGTGCAGAGGTTTGTTTTACGAGGGACTGAAAGTCCCTCTTCTTATTTCATTCA
>NZ_CAGKLC010000115.1 GCF_903469665.1 Flavobacterium sp. UGB4466
CATTTCCGGGAAAACGACGAACAAAATTATTCCGGTGGTGGATGATGCTTTCCGATAACATAAATAGCAGGGCAACAATACCAATACTAAAAAGAAAAGTTATCGAAATAGCACTGGCCAGTACAGCAGGTTTTGAAATTAGGTGCACTTTTGGCACCCCTACGGCCAATAGCAGGATACCTGCTGCTGCCAGCATTATGAAAACTGCATTAAAAAAGAAATGTTCTTTCCATCCCAGTTTTTCAAGGATACCTCCACAGGAACAAGGAACAAAAGAACTGTAATTTAAAATAATATAGATGTAGGTGGTAAACATAACCATTAGGCTAAAAGCGCAGAAAAGACCAATTATCCTGTATTTTTTTAATGCAATCAATAGTGCAATCAATAATTCAACTGCAGGCACAATCCATGCAATCGAACCGGCAAAGGCACTTAATAATGGGGATTGTCCCAATTGCACGCGGAAGTTTTCAAAATCAAGCAATTTACTTATTGCGGCATACACAAATAGTAGGATATATAATAAGCAAATTATATAAACCATTGTTTTTTTAATAGATATAGATATTTTCATGTCTTCACTTTTAAGGTTTTAACGAATCATTGACAGTGAGATACAGGCGTACGAAATCAGCTTAACTTATACGATGTAAGAACAACTAATTATTACATTTTAAATGTTTTATAGGTGCTAAATTAAGTCGATATCTTTGAAGGGTTGTTGTCAAAAACGATGTAAAGCTTATCAAAAACGGATTATTATATTCTTTAAGCATTATTCAGCCTGCAAAGGGAAAGCAATATGCCAAAAGTCTGGATGAAAAAAATAAAACTGATAAAATTGATGCTTCTATGCTAGCGCGCATGGGATTGGAGCGCCAGCTTACACCGTGGAATCGTCCCAATGAGAAAGGCTTTATATTTGGCAGGAGTGTGTTCTATTATCCACAACAAAAACCTAAGAACCTATTTCAATCAGTTAAAGGATAAGGGAAAACCGGGCAAGACGGGGATTGTTGCTTTAGAAAGGAAATTACTTGTTCTTATTTACACGCTTTACAAAAATGAGCAGGATTATATTACTGATTATAACAGCGGCATTGAAGTTTGTAATGTTTTTACTGAGAGTACAGAAAAAAATACTCCTCTTAAAAAGTAAGCAGCCCGCAAAAATCGGGCTGTAGTAGATGGTCTTTGCCCTTTGACAGGCATAACCTCTATGATAGACAAATATAATTATTTTTGACGGAATTTATATGTTCGGACTTATATCCCCGGCGGACGTCTTTTTTTCTTTTTTTTCTTCTTGAAGTCACTAATCTGATCTTCCATATTCTCATACATTAAAGGATCGGAAGAAGAAAGAATATCCAATAGACCTTCTGTGGAGAAACCAATCTCAGAGGTGAGCTGTTCCAGTTCCGAACTATTATTTTGGAAAATACCCTTTGTCCTATCAGGGAAAATGGGCCTCTCTGTATCAGTGGGGCTGTTTTGGAGCTGATCCAGTAAATGAATTTCGCGTTTCTGCTCAGGACTGCCATTTTTCATGGTCAGGGCATAGTTCATGGTGTCTTTTAGCAGCCGGTCAAAACCAAACATCTGGTCAAAAATCAGTTCCCCTGAACCTTTAAAAGAGACCCGGTCAAACTGCCCGAGTCTGGCGGAATGTTCTTTATTACTGCCCCGTGAATTGTTCATCGGACTGAGCTTGATTTTGTTTGAACTGTCTTTTCGGCTGACAATGACCTGTACATGCATTTGTTCCCCTGTCTTTAGTTCTCCTGCTTTTACGATTCCTTGTTCTACCTCCGGATCCCTATAGTTGTAATAGCGGTAACGTTCCAGTTTGCCGTACCATAACAGATTTTTGCTGTCCTGTATACCGGGGCGTTTAAAATTACGGGCATACGCATCCATAACACAGACAGCATACTCTTTTAGTTTCTCTTGGGCACCTTGATCCCCGAAACGTTCCTTTAGATAGGTAATTTCTTTTTGGCTTGGACTGATATTGACAAGATAAAACTTTGCATCATTGCGGCCTAGCTTGGCTATGTTGTTATCAATTCTTACCTTGACTTCCTGTAGGATGATCTCGCTGCTTATGGTATTGAACCATAATTCCTTTGCGTGGCCGTTTTCAAGGGCTGCGTGGTTTTCCTTTTCCAGATAGTTTACCAGCTGTCCCGAGCTTCCTTTGTTGTTCCCAGTCTCAGAATCCGTAATGTTGATGTACATGATGCTATAGGTTTTTGAGTGACTGCCTTACGTGTGCTATAAGTTCTTCTTTCTTTGTGCCGGCTGTAGTCCAGCCCATTTCTTCACGCTGGTTTATATAATAATCCAACAATTGACCAAACTGTACTTTGAGCAGTTCTTTCTCCTTATGTACTGAAGCCAAATGCTTGAGGCCATTTAAAATCTGTTCGCTCCGTTTGGTAAGAACAGTGGTCTTCTCACTTTCGGCTAAAAGATGCCTGCCTATTCCTTCGAGAATTTCCATCTGTCTGGAAGAAACGGTTTTTAAATTAGCTGAATCGGTAAACAACGGCAGGAGAAAATCCTTCTCCTGCTGGCGGATAAAAGACAGGATACGGCTGATGCCCGAAGACAGCTCACGCTTGAGCATTTCATCGCCGGGGTCTGCCGGATCTTTCTTGCTTCGGTAAAAGTAATCCGCCATCTGGCAGAAGAGTTCCTTTTTGCTTCGCCCAAGGCTTTTAGACAACTTCTGTATCTTATCATCTGTTTCTTTGGGATAGCGGATACTGTTGGTATCTCTCTCTTTCATAATATCCTATTTTGTAAATCCAAATCATTCATTTTTTAAGTACCGGTATACCCTCAGGTATACCTTTTGCCCTATATCGACAAGCCCCAAAGGCTGTGGATATACCCAGAGTATACCCAAAAACCCCGCAGCCTCAGCAAAGGGGCAAGCGAGTAGGGCTCTGCTCAACTCCCGCTTGCTTTTTTCAAAACATATTAAAAACGCAATAAAATCTTTACAAAGTAAAGACAGGATGGTAAAAAGAGTATAATGTGTAGTATTGCCAAAGACTGCCGCCAAATGCCATAGAGAGCCTTTAGTCTTAATAAAGCGTATATTATTGGTCTGCCTTGCTAAAAAGAGGGGGGAATTAGGTTTTTGTAATAGTATCCTGCTATAGTCCCGCGACAGCTTTAAATTAAAGTCAGTATGCAAAGTATTTAAGAATCGCTCTGTCTGAAACAGATTTTTAAATACCACATGATATTTCAAGTTGTTAAATATCAATCGCATATAAGCAGTCGGCCCTTTTAAGCGTCTGAAACCCTTAGTAACAATAATTTAAAATTTATTGTTATTATGAAACGTAAAAAAAGTAAGAGAACTTTTCTACCGGGTAAAAGCCTAATGGGTATGAAAAAAAAGCGTAAGCCCGAAAAAAAGGGCAAAATCAGGAAAAACACAGGAAATATACTGCTGACTCGTATATATCCTCTGGTGAGGTTAGTTATTGATATTTATAACTACTTCAATTAGAATTTAAAACCGAGAAGCTTGTCATAATCGATAAGCTTCTCTTAATTTAAACCTTTTGATATTGACCAAAATTCGATTTAAACTCATGCTGTATTATTTCAATATGCGTAAATAATGCCAGTGTAAAATAGTATATTTCATCAAAAGAAACTGATTTATATCCTTTTCATTTTTGAATTAGTATAAGGAATATTACTGAAACTAATTTTAAAAGGAGGTATTATCGGAATCCTTTTCGATAATTAAGAATAGGAATAAATTTGGCAGCCATGAAGGCTGCCCGCGAGTGGCTTTATAGCTCAAAAGATTATATGATAGATAGGATGCAATCTTATACAACATCCTGAAATAATGCAGACGTGTTCCAGTCATATTGATAACTGTCAGGAATATAGATTACCGGAACGGTAACTTATATATTTACATATTCATGTACTTGCGTAGCTACGTATTTGCATAGCTATATATGTACGTAGCTATATATAAACGCATGCATTCGCGGATTCAAGCACTCTTTCATGTATTTGTGACTTCATGTATGCATTCATGCAAGCTTGCAAGCCTGTAGCTATGCAGCCATGCACACACGCCTGCAAGTCTGCAAGCTTGCACTACTATATATAAGTAAATTTTAAAGGCTAATTGTACATGTATGCAGATTGAAATATTCACATGTGCTTTTAAAACTATAAAGTTATAAAAATGCTTTAGCAGAGATTGGCAGTAGAAGTTCCAATAAAAATATATAATTCCAAAAGAAAACAGAAAAACCGAAAAAAAGAAAAAGAAAGCAATTCTACAGGACGGGTTGTGGGCAGGCCAAAAGGAAACGGAATAAGTCCCGTAAGGGTGGATTGCGAGAATACGAGCAAGACATTATGCCGTAAGCTTTTGGTTAGCCAAACAACCCGCCCTAACTTCGTTTTCTTTTTATTATTTCTTTGGATAAAATATAAAGCCCAGCTAGTCCCAAACCGGACATACCCAACCAATGAAAACCTTAAAGCGCCTTAAAGCGAAACCTGAAAAGTATAATAATTACCTTCTTCCTTAAAATCAAAGATCATGAAAAAAGATAAGCATAAGGGCAAAGCTAAGAAAGAAAAGAAAAAAACTGTTATTGAGCCAAAACCTGAAGAGGTAAAAAAGAATGAAATTAAAAAAACGAGCAATAGAAAGAGAAACCCGTTTATTCAGATGGACAGAGGCGGAAACATTTTTACCAATTTTTTCTCGAATTTTTTCAGACAGCTTAGAAACCCCACAAAAACTGGACTGCCCAAACTATTAGACAAACTGCTGGTTATTAAAATTGAAGAAAGTGAAAAGAAGTCTGCACGGAAACCTGAAAAGCCTTTGGACATAATGGGTTCGGTAAAAACGGTTTTACATTATGTAAACAACAGCGGGAATAATAATTTAAGCCCAAGTGAAAAAGAATCGCTGAGACAACGTACAAACCAGCCTTTAGATATTGCCGTTAAGATGGAACAGAATAAAGAAGAGCAGATAAATGAACCAAAAAGAAAACGTTTAGGCATGTAGTTCTAGTTTTTCCAGCAGACTAAAAAACAGGCAGAAAAACCCATCTGAACACTATAACTATATCCAGTGATAGGGTTTGTCCTTATGTGGTTTGAAGACTGTAATATTTTTTTCTAAACCAAAAAGCGACATTTACCAGAGCAATTAAGGCAGGTACTTCTACTAATGGACCAACAACACCGGCAAAAGCCTGTCCGCTGTTAATACCAAATACACCTATGGCAACTGCAATGGCTAATTCAAAATTATTACCGGTTGCAGTAAATGCAATGGCAGTTGACTTTGAATAATCGGCACCAAAATATTTTCCAATGAAAAAACTGATTACAAACATCACTACAAAATAAATTACTAATGGAATTGCAATACGCACTACATCCATTGGGATCTGTATAATAAGCTCTCCTTTCAGGCTAAACATCAATACTATAGTAAACAGCAGTGCTATAAGCGTTATTGGGGAAATAAAAGGGATGTATTTATTTTGAAACCATTCCTCTCCTTTCAGTTTGATTAAACCGTAACGGCTAATTATTCCAAGCGCAAAAGGGATTCCTAAATAAATGCCGACACTTTCTGCAATTTGGTCAATGCTGATATTTACATTGAAGCCTGTATATCCAAAATAAGGAGGTAAAATGGTTATAAATACATAAGCATACACGCTGTAAAGAAATACCTGAAAAATACTGTTTAAAGCAATTAATCCTGCTGCATATTCTCTGTTGCCGTCAGCTAAATCATTCCATACCACTACCATGGCGATACAGCGTGCTAATCCGATTAAGATTACTCCAATCATGTATTCAGGATAACCTTTTAAGCATAGTAATGCCAATACAAACATTAAAATTGGACCGACAATCCAATTTAGGAATAAGGATGCTCCCAATACTTTTGTGTTTTTGAACACTTCTCCCATTTGTTCGTATTTTACTTTTGCCAGTGGAGGGTACATCATAAGAATTAACCCAATCGCCAAGGGAATGTTAGTAGTTCCGCTTGAAAACGAATTAATAAATCCACTACTTGATGGTATTAAATATCCTACTATGACGCCTATAATCATGGCGAGAAATATCCAAAGGGTCAAAAACTGATCAAGAAAACCTAATTTTTTTCTTTCTAATGCTGGTGCACAATTATTTACCGACATACTTATTTTTTAATTTGTGAGAATACATAAAACATTTCAGTTCCGATTTGAAGACTGCGCTCCTTGTATATTTCTTCCTGCTGTGGTGTGTTATCAGAAACTTTTGGATCTTCAAAAGTGATTGGGATACGTTTCTCTGCGCCTGGAATAAATGGACAGCCTCCATCGGCTTGTGAACAGGTCATGATAGCTGCAAATTCACCTTTCGGATTAAATTCATCATCGTAGGTTTTGGAGAAGCCGATTATTGGATTTTCATTTTCTCCATATTTTATGAAGTAAACAGGATTGCTTCCTTCAGCAATGGTATTGACTTTAAACCCTTGTTGTATTAGTGTCGTAGCTACCATAGGAAAGAGTGCTGTAGCTTCTGTACCTCCAGAATAACAAAATACATTTTTGATATTATAATAGTTAGCTGCTGTCTGTGCCCAAACTTGAGACAAATGGCTTCTTCTGGAATTATGGGTACAAATCAAATTAAGTCGTACTTCCTGTTGATTGGTTATTTTGGCTTGAATAAATTCGATTAATGGCTGTAATGTTTGCTTTCTGTCTTGGGTCAGGTAACCAAAAGATAAAGAATCAATTGTTTTTGTTAAATCTGCGTACATTCTTATTTCTTTTTAAAATTACAAAAAATGAAGTTCTGTACCGTTTCAAATGGAGTATGATGATTTTCTGTAAAACATTCAGTTTTATCAAAAGTATCGGAAAAAATCAACTCAAGTTTTGATTCGGAATATTGCGTTATTTCCAATCCACTGCATTTTAAAGGACCGGATTCTGAAAAAGTTCCCATAAAAAGATTGGCTTTTTCTGTTGTAGATTTCTCAACAATTGCTTTATATGCTTTTATTTCCTCTTTGGAAGTTAAAAAGTGGAATGAAGCCCGGTCATGCCAAAAATCAAATGCCTCTTCGGGTTTAAAATCCAAAATATCCGAAACAATAAACGTTACATATTGAGATTTCTCACCTAAACGATTTTTGATCCGGTTAATGGCATTTTCTGAAATATCCAAAAGAAAAAGATTAGTATATCCTAATTCAATCAATTTATCAGTCAGGTAGCTGTCACCGCCTCCAATATCAATAATTTTTGCGTTTTTTTGTAAATTAGCTTTTAAAATACCATTTACAGAAGTTTCAGGATTTGTTTGATACCAGCTTACTTCAGTTTCTTTTTTGGTGGAAAAGACGTTTTCCCAATGTTCTTTTTTACTCATAGGTGTTTGTGTTAACAACAGTTCCCATCAGGAGCACAACAAGGCTCACTGTTTTTATCTGATAATCTTACTTTTTGCTTTTCAGCGGGAATACCGCAATTGTCCTGAGCTAGGCAAGCAGTCTGTTTATTTAATAAAATGAAGTTTTTACCATTAAAGTCTAGATCATACTTACCAATGGTGGTGTCCTGATATTCCACTTCAATTTCATGATCTTCAATGCCCAAAACTTTTTCTGAAAGCTCAATAATATGAATCAGCTTTTGAGGCTTAAGTCGGTGTTCGTAATCATTGGCATCCCAAAGCTGGAAGTTTACAACGTTTTCCTTTCTTACAGTACCACCGCAATCAATAAAGTTTTTAGTTATCAAACCAACTTCGGTTACGTGGAAATATTCCGGGACAAAAGTTCCGTTTGGCAGTTCAAAGTTTACAGCTTCAACCTTCGTTAGTACTTCTTTAATTTGTGAAAGTTTCATAATATATGTATTTTAAAAAGTTAACAGCAATCATTTTTCTTTTTCTCAAGATGACTGCTTATGTGTTCAAAAAAACCTTTAATTTTCTCTAAGCCAGGCTCATTAATACAATAGCAGATAGAATTGCCATCTATACTTCCTTTAATTAAACCAGCGTTTTTAAGCTCCTTAAGATGTTGTGATACTGTTGGCTGAGAAAGAGGCAATTCATTTACTATATCCCCGCAAATACAGGTATCAACCTTTAAAAGGTATTCCATTATGGCTATTCGGGCAGGATGTCCTAGTGCTTTAGCCAAAACTGCAAGTTCGTTTTGATTGTCTGTAAAGTGATCTGTTTTAGTAGCTCCCATCGTTTTATATTTATATTGCAATATTACGATAAATATTTTGATAAAAAAATTAAAATAAATTTTTATGCTTCCTTTTTGAAAAAGTGCCAAAAAAAAGTCTTTAAATATTCATGTTTAAAGACTTTTCACTTTTAAAGAGAAAACTTAAATTCCTCTGAAATAATAACTATATCCAGTGATAGGGTTTGTCCTTGCGGTTGAGATAGCAGTACATTTCTTCCTTTTTAAGTTCCGGAAAGAATTTAAGGGCATCTTCAATTGCATAGTTAGGCAGAAAGTAAATCTCTTCACGGATAGCCTTAATTACTTTTTCACGACCATAAAAGTGGACGATCTCGTCAATTTCATTCTGGCCACCACGCTCTACAATACGAGCAATGACAGCAAGATAGGCTTTCTGCCAATCTAATTTGTCAATTTTTGTATCCCAAAAGAATTTGGGATGCAGGCTGGGTATCTGTTTGTGCGTTTCTGACTTTTTCATACTATAAATTTAATGATTTTTAATGATTTAAACAACGTTTTTACCTTCGAAAATCCCTTCCTTTCTTGGGATTTTCAATTTTATTGTCCTGGTTCTGAATTGCGAATTTCAGCTCTGGATCAGCGACAGCTTTTTTTAGACGTTCAGACATCTTTATCCAGTTTTTCTCTTTTCCTTTAACCATTGAAACATCGTATTCTTGATTGATATTTCCAAAATAACTAAGGGCATGCTTTGCCCAAAAGGCATCTCCTTCGTATTTTCTTTCATAAGCCTGAAGATAGAATTTCAGGGGATTGTGTTCCAGAAGAAAATACATATCCACAAAATCTTTTAACCTTTGTCCGTTTTGAAAAATTGCATGGAGTTTCATAGCTCCAATATCTTCATTGGAAATCATACGGATTCCTTCTGTATTTTCAACAGGATTCAGAAGAGGGTATTTGTGGGTTACAATATCAACTTTGATATCATCGATGTAGGTAAGAACTGTATTGTTGTATGTTCTGCTTTCCTTTTCATCTGCACCATAAGTATCATGCAGATATCTGAGCATCATCTGCGGGTTAAAATCTTCTGTTATAAAAAGATCTATATCCACTGATAAACGATGTCCTATTCGTAAAGAGAGTACTGTACCTCCAACCAGTACATATTCTTTCAATTTTTCATCTTTCATAAGCTTTTGCAGAAGTTCCCACATCTGACCGCTGACTGTTTCTTTGTAAAGCATAATTTCATGTTTTTCATGAAATTAATTTCGAAAAGAGGATGTTCTTACAAAGTGTCCTGTGATGGTTGTGTTTGGCTATGAATGTCTAAAGTAAATCCAAAGCGACATAATAAACCAAATGCTTCCACATCCTGTAATATCAGGGTATACAATCAATTCAAAGTAGAAAAGAAAAAAGCAAGTTTTGTTTCTCAAAAAATGATAAGAATGGCCAATGATAGCCAAAAAAAACCTTTCAAAGCCTCAGCATCTTAATACGTGTTTCTTCCTAATAAATTTAGTCAGACAGACGATGTTAACTAGTAATTATGCAGAGGTATGAATGATCTTAAGTTAAAAAAAATATCGACAGAAGAAGCATTCCAAAGAATGAAAGATGCTGGAATGGAAGTAACATACGAGGAAGTTATTTTAATAATGGAATTCCTATATGTTTTAACGTATTTTGTTGTTAGAAAGCACTTTAAACTCCCTTAGTTTGCTTATCTTTATGCCGTTAAAAATCAATGTTGGCAGTTGTCAATAAAATATTCTATGCTATGAAAAGAGCAATTTTATATATCAGGGTTTCAACTGATGAACAGGCAGACAAAGGATACTCACAACGTGACCAGGATGAGCGCCTGCGCCGGTATTGTAATAATCAAAATATACAGATTGATAAAGTAATTTTTGAAGATCATTCTGCAAAATCCTTTAAACGGCCAGAATGGGAGCGTCTGCTTGAAGGAGTTAAAAAACGCACGGCAAGACCAGACTATATACTTTTTACAAAGTGGGATCGCTTCAGCAGGAATGCCGGAGATGCTTATCAGATGATTAATCTGCTTAATAGCTTAGGTATTGAACCGCAGGCTGTTGAGCAACCACTTGATTTATCCGTTCCTGAAAACAAAATGATGCTTGCAATATATTTGGCTGCTCCCGAAGTTGAAAATGACAGGCGTGCTTTAAACACATTTTATGGAATGCGACGTGCTAAAAAAGAAGGCAGGGTTTTAGGTATGGCTCCATTTGGTTATATAAATCGAACAACAGAGAACGGTAAAAAATATATTGCCATTAAGCAACCTGAGGCGAGCAATATACAATGGGCGTTTAAAGAAATGGCTAAAGGTATTCTGGCTGTGGATCAGGTACGTCAGGCAATTAATAAGAGAGGCAAACAGATTAGCAAAAGTGCTTTTCATGTATCTCTTCGCAATGCTGTTTACTGTGGCAAAGTCTTCATTCAAAAACATAAGGATGAGGAGGCACATTTTGTAGAGGGTCAACATGAACCATTAATTTCAGAAGCACTGTTTTATAAGGTTCAGAATATCATTGATGGAAATATACGTCAAAAACGCCCGCAAACTAAAATTTCATCTGACGACAACTTACCCCTACGAGGGTTTTTAATATGCCCCGAGTGTGGTAGGAATCTGACTGGCAGCGCTTCAAAAGGTTCAAAAGGAGGTTATTACTACTATTACCATTGCATTCCAAAGTGCGGCTTTAGAAAAAGTGCCGTTAAGGCAAATCAAATCTTTCAGGACAATTTGGAGAAATACGAATTTCCGATTGTTATTCAGGAAATCTTACATGAAGTTATGATGATCAACTACAAAAGCTTTGGATCTGTTTTCGACAATAGACGTGGTGCCATCGCGTTGGAAATTGACAGATTCAATGCAAAACTTTCAAAGGCAAGAGATCTGCTTTTTGATGAGAAACTAGATGCAGATGATTACAGAGAAATCAAAGAGGAATGTAAAAAAAACATTGAGGCTTTAGAGGAAGAACTATCCGCATTAATGTCAGAACAAAAAAATCTCAATATAAAGAGAAATCTTGAATCTGCACTAAATGTGCTTTCTAAGCTGTCAAATGTCTATAAAGAAGGAGATATAGAGACTAAGCGACAAATTATAGGTTCGATATATCCTGAAAAACTGCTTTTTGACGGAAGCACGTATCGAACCCCAAGAGTAAATGTTGTTGCACAGTCTATTTTGTTGATTAATAAGGCTTTATTAGATAAAAAAAACCGAACAAATAAGTCGTTATCTTATTTGTCCGGTCTTGTAGCGGGAACAGGACTCGAACCTGTGTCCGCCGCGGCGGATATGAGCCCGCCAGTTTTTGCTTTGAAATAAAAAAAAACACCACTTGTTGAAGTGGTGTTTTACTTAGTAGCGGGAACAGGACTCGAACCTGTGACCTTCGGGTTATGAGCCCGACGAGCTGCCTACTGCTCTATCCCGCGATGTTTCGGGTGCAAAGATAC
>NZ_CAGKLC010000116.1 GCF_903469665.1 Flavobacterium sp. UGB4466
GAATTATTGCAATAAGAGAATTGTTAATAGAAAATGCAGTTGATAATAATAACCAGATTATAGAAAAATAAACATTTCTAAATCTTAGTCCAAAAGGAGAAGAAATAGTTAAAAATCCAATGATTAAGGAAATTATAAATGAAGTTGAAAGTTTGTCTGCTGGGTTATATTTATTGATGTATATATAGTAGAATATTACAATTATGTACAAAAATAGATATATTAAATCTGAAAGAATTAGTTTTCTAATTTCTAATTTTCCAATAATAAATTTCCTATTCATTGATTTTTCTATCTATTATGGATATAATTGGAGAACTATTTCTTTGTCATCACAAATTTCTCTGAACTTGGTTTACCGTTTAAATTTCCGGAAATCTCAGCAGTTAAAGTATTATTCGCTCCTTTTGTATAGGTTATTTTTTGCGGATAATCGTGTTTCGGATTTTCAAAAACCAATTGTTTGTCTGATTCAGCAGTCGATTGAAAAGCCACCGGTTTATCATCATTTTGACCTTTCACCGTGGCAAAATAGGTTAAGGTTTCTTCTTTTTGAGATAACACGATGTTTTCGAAATGAATAGTATCTTTTTCTTTAATGAAATAAGAGGCAGCACTAAAAGTACTGTCATTTAATTTTTGCCAATTTTCAGTCAGAATACCGTCCGGAGATTTGTTTTCCCAGTTTCCTATTAACCAGTCCGCGACTTTGATTTTATCTTTCTCGGCAGAATCTTTCTTCTGGCAGGAAACAGCAGCAATTAAAAGCACTGAAAGGGTAATTTTTTGAAACATATCTATACGTTTTGGTGTTAAATCGAAAGGCTAAAGTATGAAAAAGAATGGTTTGTTTTAAAAAGTGAGATGTGAAATGTGAAAAGTAAAAAGTAAAATGGTAACGCATTTCAGATTTAACGTCTAATGTCTAAAATCTAACATTTCAGAAAATTCACATCTAACAAAATTCACAAAGAATCGAATATACCAATTCCTTTGTTGGTTTCTGATCTTTTAATTTGGCTCGTACATCGTCAAAAGTAACTTTAAAATCACAACCTGATTTGTATTCACTACAGCCGTAGGCCGTTTTACCCTTGAGAATTGTTCCTTTTTGACATTTTGGACACGTTAAGGCATCAGATGCTGCTGTCTCTGATTTTGCTTTCGGAGTGGTTTTCTTCGTCTCTAATTTAAGTTTGTAATTTTCTTCAAAGCGAATCAAACCTTCAACAGTTCCTTCTTCGGTTTTAAACCCTTTTATGTTTACAGTAGATCCTTTCTGAACCAATCTTAAATATTGATTTTCGGATATTTTCTTCTCTGCAAAAGTATAAGGCAGCAGAAAATCACAACCCGATTTATAATTACCGCACCCAAAAGCTGATTTTCCTTTTATTAAAGTAGCTTTTTGGCATTTTGGACAGGTTTCGGCTAAAATTCCCGCGGCTTTCTTTTTCTCTGCTTTTACAACTGGTTTTTCAACTGTTGCTGCATGCGAAATATTAGCATGTCTGGTTTCGCTTCGTACTTCGGTGACCAAAGCTTCTACCATTTGTTTCATGTTTTTAATAAAAGCTCCTGCAGTAAAAGTTCCTTTTTCGATATCTTTCAGTTGCTTTTCCCAGGAACCTGTTAGCTCAGCCGATTTGATAAGTTCGTTCTGAATCGTATCAATTAGCTGAATTCCCGTAGGCGTTGGCAAAACCTGTTTTTTGTTTCGAACGATATACTGACGTTTGAAAAGTGTCTCGATAATATTCGCCCTTGTTGACGGACGACCAATACCGTTTTCTTTCATGAGTTCGCGAAGATCTTCATCATCGACCTGTTTTCCGGCAGTTTCCATAGCACGCAGCAAAGTCGCTTCGGTAAACTGGTTGGGTGGTTTGGTTTCTTTTTGCAGAAAAGAAGGCTCATGCGGCCCTTTTTCTCCCACCACAAAACTGGGTAACAAATCCGCTTCTCTTTCTTTAGCGTTCGGGTCTTCAAATACGATGCGAAACCCTTTTTTTAAGATCTCTTTTCCGGTGGTTCTGAAAGTTACATCGGCTGCTTTACCAATTACTGTGGTATTGGCTACGAGACAATCATCGTAAAATACAGCAATAAAACGTTTCGTAATAATGTCGTAGACCTGCTGCTGGTTGAATTGCAAATGAGCTTCTATTCCGGTTGGGATAATCGCATGGTGATCTGTAACTTTTTTATCGTTGAAAACCTTTGGTGATTTTTTTATTTTTTTCTCTAAAAGCGGTTGGGTCAATTCGGCATATTTTGTTAATTTTTGCAGAATCCCGGGTACTTTTGGATAAATGTCATTCGGTAAGAAGGTGGTATCTACTCTGGGATAGGTGACTACTTTTTGTTCGTATAAAGTTTGTACGATTTTAAGCGTTTCATCTGCCGAAAATCCAAATTTGGTATTGCAGTATACTTGCAGACCTGTTAAATCAAATAGCTTTGGAGCGTATTCGTTTCCGTTCTTTTTTTCAACCGAAACAATTTCGAATTCACTTTCTTTGACTTTATTGGCCAGAAGCTCTCCATCTTCTTTTTTAAGGAAACGTCCTTCTTCATAACTAAAAAGAGTTTCTCGGTATAAAGTCTGCAGTTCCCAATACGGCTGAGGTTTAAAATTTTCGATTTCTTTAAATCGGTCCACTACCATGGCCAATGTAGGTGTCTGTACACGTCCGATAGACAGCACTTGTTTGTAACCGCCATGTTTTACGGTATACAAACGGGTAGCATTCATTCCGAGCAGCCAATCGCCAATAGCTCTTGAGAATCCGGCATAGAATAAATTGTCGTAGTTTTCAGAGGGTTTCAGATTTTCAAAACCTTCTTTGATGGCTTCGGTGGTTAGAGACGAAATCCATAAACGCTGTACTTCGCCCTTATAATGTGCCTCATTCATCACCCAACGCTGAATGAGTTCTCCTTCCTGCCCGGCATCCCCGCAGTTGATGACTACTTCGGCTTTGTCGAACAGACTTTTTACAATTTTAAATTGCTTTTGGATGCTTGAACTTTGCACCACTTTGGTTTCAAACTTCTCAGGAAGCATGGGTAAGTTGTTCAAATCCCAACTTTTCCAATGGGGTTTGTAATCGTTGGGCTCTTTTAAGGTACACAAATGCCCAAAAGTGTAAGTTACAGCATAACCATTGCCTTCAAAATACCCGTCGTGTTTGGTATTGGCTCCCAAAACGGATGCGATTTCACGTGCGACACTTGGTTTCTCAGCAATACAGACCTTCATTTTTCTCTTTCTAATTCAAAAGCGAAATTAGGAATTTTAAAAGTGGTATTGAAATAATAGAGTTACAAAGTTACAAAGGGACAAAGATGCAAAGGGACAAAGGTTTTTGTTTCCCGTAAATTTAAAAGAGAATTGAATTGGTGTGGACAGAAGGATTTAAAAAAATCTGCATAATCTGCACAATCTGCGAGAGAAAAAAATAGATGTTTTTTAATCTCGTGGCTCAGGAATAAAACATAAAACCACAAACAGTAGCTTGTGGTTTTTTGTAGGTATAAATTTCAGCTTGCTTTAGAAGTAAAGCGGCTTGCTATTGGGTTATTTTAATTTTAGACGCAAATTGGATTCTCTCAAAAATTCATTAACATGTTCTTGCTTGATTTGTGTTCTGTTTAACCCCTTCAGATTGCCTACATATCCTGTAAAAACATGGCTTATATTGAGGGGAGAAATAACACCTTTATGAGATGTATTATGGCAAAAGAAGCAATTAACAAGATCGTTAACTGAAGTTTTACTTATTGTTGTTGGACTAAATCCTGCCTGAACATAGGTTTCCATCGTAATATTGTAGGCTGCAACAGAACCTCTGGTTAGTTTTCCGGGGTTAGAGTCTGAAAGAGTATCACCTAACGAATTTAATAAGGCCGCTTGAGCCTGAGTAGTATTGTATCCTTCAGTATTAATCCATAATGAACCATTGTAAAAATAATTATTCCAGATACCTTTCAGCTGTGTTTTAACGCTTTGATTGATAGTACGAATATTATTGAAGTTTTGTGAACCATTTTGACTCGTTTTCATATAAACCTGAACATTATGCGGACCTTTCATTACTTTTTCGACAGGAACACCATATTTGTAAACAGAAAAGATATCGGTATAAATTCCGTTCTTACTAGTTATATTTTTAACGGTTGCGGTGTCTTTTTTATTAAAAAAAGGATAATCAACTGTACTTGTCACTGGTGCATCAGTTGTTGGCGTAGCTTTAGACCAATCGTAAGCAGGGGCAAGATTTTCATGTTCAAAAGTAGCCCATACAAATTCGGGATGATTTTCTACTACTCCAACGACATGCATCCCCAAAAGTGCTATTCTTTTTTTCACTCCATTGATGACACCCTGAGTAATAAAATAGGAAGAAGGATCTTTAAGAGCACTCGCATCAATCCAGGAGGTTTTAAGTTCTAAGGAGCCTACAGGAAAAGTTATATCTTTTATTTTGGCAGGATCTTTTTTTGCTATTGGACCATATTTTAGCATGGTTGAATACATAAGGTTATCCATGAAAATAGAATAATAAACCGTAGTAGATTTAGGAACGCCTGATGTATATTTAGGGGTTTTTAAAATGTCCTGTGGAGAACTTGCCTGAGCGGTATCTCTTAGAACAACAATTCCTTCACTTGTATCTACTCTTTTACCTTCCGCAGTCACCTGAATTAATTTACGCATAAATAATGGCAGTCCATTGACGTCATTGGTGAGCCAAAGAAACTTTTGCCACGACCATTGGTGAAAATCACAATTGTTTACGGTTGCATTGTTGGCAAATACGCTCGTTGGTCCTTCATTGGGCGGAGGAGTCTGGCGCGTGTTGTTTACCATCGTAAACCAATTAGCAGGAGCTAAACAGGTAGCATCAGTGGCAGTTTTGTTTAGTGTTGTGTAAGTGTCTTTTTCTGTCTTTGGATCCTTTTTACAGGCACAGAAGGCGATTAGCGTGATTAAAAGCAATACCTTTTTTGTAGTTTTCATAAGTTGGGGTCTTTAGTTCGTTTTTGTAGTTATCTCTTTTTGAATAGTTGAAAGTAGGTAATTAAGAAACGGGCTTCTTAAAAAATGTCTTAAACGCTCCATTTTTAGGTATGAAGACCAGAAAAGAGTGTATGAACAAAATAGAAGATTATTCTTTTGTTCTAAATTAAAAAATAATAAGATAATTACTTCAAAATGTGTGATATAAAAGATTAAAATAATTATATTCGTTCTGCCAAAACTAATCTTAAACCGTTAGAAATGAATATAAAACAAGCTACGACTATAGACGAAGTCATTCAGCTACTGGATGAAATAATTGCAGTATCAAAAATAGAACAAAGTAACATAGGTTTATTTGCAACGTTATACCGTGAAGTTACGGTGAAAGTAAAAGAAGGCATTCAAAATGGAGCCTTTCAAAATGGAGAGCGAATGGAGAAACTGGATGTCATTTTTGCCAATCGGTATTTAAAGGCCTATTACGAATATAAAGCCAAAGAAAAACCATCAGAATGTTGGGGTTTTGCCTTCGAACAAGCCGAAAAGTTTTGGCCGATAGTGCTGCAACACCTATTACTCGGAATGAATGCCCATATCAACCTGGACTTAGGGATAGCCGCCGCAGAGATCAGTACAGTAGAAGATATAGGAAGTTTAAAAGCTGATTTCGACAAAATAAATACCATTCTAAGCAGTCTTGTAGGAAGCGTAGAAAAATGTTTGATTAAAATTTGGCCAACGCTTACCTGGATATTAAAAGTAACAGGCAAAGCAGACACCTTTTTTATTGACTTCAGCATGGAAACCGCCAGAGACGGTGCCTGGAAATTTGCCAATGAATTTGTAGCGGTTCCCGAGGATAAAAGAAAAGCCTGTACACATGAAAGAGACGAGAGAATAACAGAAATCGCCCGCTTGGTTTCAAACCCGGGTTATTTTGTGAGCGCCGTTTTCAAATTCATTCGTTTATTCGAAAGGGGTACAGTCGCTCAAAAAATAATCGATATGCAGATTGTTGAACAAAAAAACTTGGAATGTGCTGTTGCTTAATTTTTAGAAAGAAGCGCAAAGAGTATTAATTCAATTTTTCTATTTTGAAATCGAGAGTCATTCCTTCAAACAAAGCTTTTCCTTTAGAGGTATTACCATTTATCTCAAATATTTCGACAGCTATAGTTTTTCCTAAAAAATCAGGTCTCTGACATTTCGTAAAGGTAAATTCATAATTGCAGTTTGATTTCCAGGTAATTTTACCTTGAATTTCGTCTTTCGATTCTTTAATAGTCTCAATTTGGGTTGTTTCGGTTCGAGTTATAAATGTATCCGGAAGTCCTTCGCTTGTATAAAGAAATTTTCCAGTTTTAAATTTTTCACAATTCGATTCTTGTGAAAGGCATTTAATAGATAGAAAGCCAAGTAAAAGAAAAATATATACTTTTTTCATAAAATCTAGATTATTTGTAAACAAATATATTGCAGATTGGATTTTAATCCAATCTGCAATATTGGCCGAGCCTATGGCTCTTTACCTTGATGATGTATTTTTTTCTTTTAACCGAATGTTTTCGGTTTTTACAGAATCTTTTTGTTTTATTGTGTCCTCCGGCTTAGTTACTTCAGATTCATTTATTGTGTCATTATTGATTATCGCGGGTTCACCATCTATCATGGCTTTTCCCATACAACTGGTTAAGGAGAAAACTAAACTCAAAGAAAATAAGGCCATTTTTTTAATGGGTTTGATTCTAATTCGGTTAAGTCGATTTTTTAAGTGATCGTATTTTGTATTTTTTGTAGTTGCTACCTGAGTAGATTTAAAATGCCCGCAGATACTTTCTTTACCTGAATTTTCAACAAAATAGTTCTGAATTTCGGTAGTATTCATTTTTGTAAAATCAACTACAGTTTTACTACACGAACCACAAAATCTACCATTTTTATTGGGTGACATTGAGTTCCAGTTTTCATTACAGGGTTTCGGTACAGTTATTTTATTTTCCATGGTTATTTTAAATTGATAATTCAATTGGTTAGACAAAAATTATTCCAGAATGAGAATATTTTTCTACCTATTTATTTTTTTTTCTTGCGATGTGCACATCTCGCTCTTGCTGTCGTATCAATCTTAATTTCGTAGGAATGAAATATTTTGTAGCAACGGATTGAAATCCGTTGAAAAAAGGATTTTTGTTTTACAAAGTTCCATAGGAACGACATCTATTTGCCGTCTTTAGAGGTTTCGAACCGTTGGTCTTTTTTGTAAACGTATATATTTAAATTAAGACATTCGAAGGCTAAAAGTTAATAATTGTTTTGCGAAGTCTCTTGACTTTTGCGTGTTAAGACTTCGAAGAGCGGACTTTCGTTTAAAGAACTGTAAATCGTTTCTTCCGACCAGTTCAATTTATAGAATTTTATGTAGCTCATCCAGCAATTCCATTTCGTCACTGGGTAAAAGCTGTAATGCGATTTCGAGTAAGTTTATGATATCGATGTCAGTCTCTGATGGATCACTTTTAAGGGTTTGAATACAGGTTCGCAGTAAAGACGAAATAGTTGAATTTAATTCATTGTAACTGGCTATTTTGAAACGAGACACAACCAAATCATTCTGCTGTTCGGGTTTCAGACTTGTAAAAAAGTTCATTTTAGAGACTAGATTTAAAAATTGGGTTGCTTGTACTGTACGGTCTTCTTTCATGGTGTATAGTTTTTAAATTGATGTAAAAATCTTACTTTTGAAAAATATTTGGCAAGTAAGCCAGAGATGGCATGATATAAAAAAATTCAGGTTTGTAAGCGACAAATGAACTTTGTTTTTTACAAAAACCTATTTTTCTTTGCAAATTTTAAATATCTTTGATTTATGAGCACAGCAACAAAACCAAAACATATCGGCAGAAACATTAGCCGAATCAGAGAGCTTAGAGGAATGAAACAAGAAGCTTTGGCTATGGCAATTGGCGTAACCCAGCAAACAGTTTCTAATCTTGAAGCCAGTGAAACGGTAGAGGAAAGTAAACTGGTAGAAATTGCAAAAGCGCTTGAAGTAAGTGTAGAAGCGATTAAAAATTTTTCGGAAGAAGCGGTTTTTAATTATTTCAATACTTTTAATGAAGCAGTTTCAGGTAGTAATTTTGGTCCTCAAAGTACTTGTACTTTCAATCCTCTAGATAAAGTCGTTGAACTTTACGAACGTTTAGTACTCGCTGAAAAAGAATTGGTGAAGGCTGAAAAAGAAAAAGTCGAATATTTAGAGAAAGTACTGAAAGGAAAGTAATAGTCTCGAAAGAGAGTTTTTATAAGATTGTTCAGAAGTCATGGTGAAAGATTTACAAAAATATGCTGAAACTTTTTTGACCACAGAGCTAAAAGAAATTTTAAGTTCTAATCGACACAAAAATACAAGTGAGTTAAATGAATTTGAAAAGGCAATTATTTATAATTATTCTGATATTGGTTATGAATCTTTGAATGAAACTTTAAGAGATGGAAAAGATTTACCTGAATTTGGAAAATATTTAAATTATGCTCTTAAGAAGTTGCCGGATTATAAATTGCTTTGCTACAGATCTATAAAAGTTAGTAAGTCGAAATTACAGAAATATTACGATGCTCTTAAAAATAATTCGATTATAATTGAAGAGAGCTTTTTATCTTGCAGTAAGTCAAGATTTGTAGCTTCAGGTTTTAGCAGTAGTCCATTATTCATAATTTCTTCTAAAAGAGGAAAAGACATAGAAAAAATTGCTAAATTTGGTATAGACAATGGAGAAAATGAAAGGGAAGTGCTGTTTATGTCAGGTTCAAAATTTAAAGTTATGGACATTACAGAAGAAGCAGATAAAACGATTAGAATAACACTTGAAGAAGTTTGATATGGATTTGGTAAAAGAATATAATGAAAAATCACATTTCAAAAATGCAAATGATATTTTTGAAGTTTTGGCGGATGTTCTTATGTCTGGAACTATAAGATCTGAGTATAAAAATCCTCACACCATTGAAAATAAGGAGGAAATTAATTCTCTTATGATTAAATTTCTGGAGGATGTTTTGTCTAATGATTTGGCTAATACTAAGAAAAGGAAACTGTCTGTAATAAATTTATTAGACGAATTCAATTACAGAAATGAAATACTTCATTTAATGGCAGTAAAAAACTCCTCAAAAGGTAATGAGCTCGAAAAAACATCTGAGAGAATGGGACGAAAATTTATGTCGTCTGTAAAAGAATAATATTTTACCCGTTATGTTCACGAGCGTCCCGCACGTACTAACATAGGGAGTTTTTATAATAAGAATGCGCAAATGTCTTTTGGGACTTTTGCGCATTCTTGTTTTTATAAAGTGATTTTTTTGCGTTCGCACGAGCGTGGGAGCCTACTTTTATTGTTGTGGCAAATTTGATTTTTATTTTTGTTTTGCCACAAAAGCTGTAACAAATTTTAATTTATTTTCATTTTGTTACAGAAGTTGTAACAAAGTTGAATTTATTTTTATTTTGTTACAGAAAGTGTGACAAAATAATTTTTTGTTTTCATTTTGTCACAGCAAAAAAAATCCTGTAAATCTTTTTAGGATGAAGTGTAAATAGGTAAACTTTTTTCAAGAGAAGACTAGAAAAGAAAGTACGCAAAGTACGCAAAGATTTTTTTCTCATTTTATGTCATTTCGACCGAAGGGAGAAATCACATTAGAAACTCGACACAGAATGTCGCCAATCTTTGTCCAATCCCGCGTGCGATTTGCTTCGCCTGTTCGCTGTCGCTCGAGTCTCCCTTCGGTCGAAATGACAAGCTTTGTGGTTATAGCCAATTGAACCCAATTATTTCGGTAAATGTGCCACCAATTCAACCTCTAATTTTGCGGTTGGCACGTATAATTGTACGATTTGTACCCATGTAGCCGCAGGAAAGTCACCATTGTAGAATTTTTTTCTAACGTTGTTGTACTTTTTCATGGTCTCAATATCTGTGGTGTATAGATTTTCTTTTACCACATTGGCAAACGTGGCACCATAACTCGCTAGTGAAGCTTTTAAATCGTTATAGACTGTTGTGATTCCTGCCGGAGTTAATTCCGTTGTTACAGCACCCGAAATGTAAAGTACATTGTCCACTTTTAAAACCTGAGCATAACCAATAACGGTATCTTGTTTGGGGCCATTGTTCCAATGCCATTTTTCCTTTTTTATTTTGGCTTCCTGTGCAAAACTGATATTGAAAACGAATAAAAAAGAAAGTAAAAGAAAATGTTTCATAGTGGTTTGTTTTTTTTATTGTAGTTGGTTTTAAGGTTTTATCTAGATTTAGACGCATGAGCGGGGGGATTTCTCTCATTTGCGAGAGCTTCTCGTCCATGTACAAAATAAGGATTTGAAATTGATTTTTTTATCCAACTAATTTTTAAGCATACAAAGTCTCCGGACTTCGCACAGCGATTACAATATTTAATAACATTTTTTGTAGCGGGACTAGTAGCTATTTATATTCAGGCCTTTTTTTTATAATATTATCGCTTTCATACTCTACTAAAGGAAAGAATTTTTTAAAATTTAAGCCATACAATAATTCGCCAGAAATATTTTTTATTAAATTATATTTAGTTATCAGTTCGAAATCGTGAGCTTGAAATTTTGTTAAAGTTAAATCAATTTCAGGATTAATTTCCCAAGCGCGACCTAATGACGATAAACTATTAAAAAAAATTATTGCCTGTTCGTAAGTTGATAATTGAGCGCGTAGAGTTTTAATGTAGTTATATTTTGTTTGATATGAGATGTTTTGTTGATTATTAATAAACTTCACTGTTTGAAAAAGATGTCTAAAATAGTGCCCAAATCTAAATTGATGACCTCCATAATATTTAACAAATTTGTTGTGATAGTTTTCTGCAATATTTGAGAAGCTACCATCTAAACATCTAGTTTCTCTCCATCTATAAATTTCCTCAACTGCTTGTCGTCTTTTAGCTCTTGTACTTTGATGTGGTATCATTGCCCATTTTTTGAAAATACTTTTATCATAGGCAGGTTTCAATCGCAGATATTGTATTGTATAATCAATCATTTTATCTTTATATTTATCCTTAAAAATATGTTTTAAAATAAGGACTCCTTCTGCACTCAATCCATAAAAGATGATGTTATAGCAGATGTCTATTCTTGCTAATTGATAAATATCGATTTTATTTTTTATAATGTATGGATGTTTTAGCATTTGCTCTTCATATTCCTTAATGTAGATCTGAGGATTTCTAAAAATGGGTTGTAATTCTGTTTTGCAAATAATAATTTGATTAAAAAAGACTTTAAAAACAGATTTTCCTATAAATTTAGACTTTCCAATATGTAATGAATCGTCATCTTCAACAAGTTTTCTACCGTCGAATTCTAGTTCTGATACATTTTCACGATGCAATTTAATTAAATCAAAGAAGTTACTTTCTAAACGTTCTCTTTGGAAAGATGTTTTCTGTTCTGAGAATGTTAAATACAAGTAATAGAATCCTACCGCGGAAATTAAAGTTCCAATAACTCCACCAATAAAATCACCAATTTGTCCGGTTATATCATATTTAATAGGCATAGGACTCCAAAAGGTATAGCCATCACACCAAATTCGCGCTAAAAAAAATGCTATAGTAAGAAAAGATATTATAACGGAGCCCCATGCTACGGTTTTGTGATTCATCTATTTATTTTTGTAATTAAAGAAAATATAATTTT
>NZ_CAGKLC010000117.1:0-2673 GCF_903469665.1 Flavobacterium sp. UGB4466
TTATTATATGATGTATTACCACCATTATAATAAGGAGAACCAGGATAGCTACTTTCTCCTGCACCTGTTATAGAACCACTACCATATACGCCACCTCCCTTTACATTAGCTCCTCCAAAACCTCCATAATTTGTTCCAGAAAAACTTGTTGTAAATCCTGAAACATATCCACTAAGAGCCGGAGCATTTCCTCCACCGCCGTAAATATTACTTCCTGAGCCAGTTGTGCTGCCACAGCCACCAATAATTTCACGCATTTCATCTTTTTCCAACATCCCAACAATATCAGAAAATTTAATTTTTTTAAGATTTTTCATAACACTGCATTTTTTTTTTTATCTCCAAATATATAAAAGTACTTTTAATTTGTAGTTTTTTTCTTGTTATTTTTTTTGATATAAAATTATTTAATATGCAACTTTTATTGATTTACTATGAATTCCTAACTTTATCCGCCCGAATATTAATTTCTCAAACTCAGCAGGAATTTTACAGACTTCATCTTTATCGAAATACTCTTTTAATTCATCAAGTAATTCCTGAATCGTTCTAGCTGTCTTCAAAATTTCAAGAATAACTAAATCTAACTCGTCAATATAAACTAATGAATATCTATTCTGATCACATTCGGGAACTATCAGTGTAGTAAACTTTTTTTTGCTTTTTTCAAGTTTTACTATTTCATCTTCTTTTATATCTTTCTGCTTCTCAATAAAAGAACTCCAGTTAAAATCGCTTTTAATCGTTAGATAATCGTCCCCCCTTATTATTCTTTTACTATAAATTTGTTTTTTGTTCTCAAACAGATACTGAAAATAAAAATCTGCTTTACAATCTCTTGCATATAAGTAATCATGAGAAATAAATAAAAAATTTATCTTGGTGATTGCATTTATTTTGGAGTGAAAAACTTCAAGATCTACAAACTGCTCTTTGCTCAATACAACATTTCCAATTTCTTTTCTTAGATCTCTTTTGAAATCATAGTAAATTGACTTTACGTTTTCTTTTTTTTTAATTTTTACTTTTTCACTATTTAAACGTTTGTATCTCTGAAGTAAATAGCTCTCAGTCGTATCCTGAAGATTATAATAATCTTTAAAGAGTGGTGTCTTATTTCTTTTAAACAAATCAATTATTCTGTAATAATACTCGGGATAATCCTGTCGCAGTCTATTACTCATTTGTTTACAAACAAATTCATTTCTTTTGTAAGCTCCCAATACATGCAAATACTGTTTTTCATAAGGTACTCTGGCAAAATCACCAAATCCCTTGTATTGATTATCCCCGATCGTTTCAGAAAACAGAACATTTACCTTTTTCTTGTATTTCTGGGTCATGCAATAAAAAAGGTATTGTTCAAAGAAAATATTAAAGCTTGAAACATTAATTTTAGAAAGATTCAAAATGTTCTTATTTACAAATTCAAAAGCTTTTGATGCATATTCTTTAAAGAATGAAACATCATTACCTCCAAATATCCCCGCATTATAAGCCAAAATAGGTTTCTTCAATTTCCTTTCAACTTGTATCTCTGATGGGAAAAAATTCAAAGCCAATTCTAAAGAAATCATTATTTTTTCGTAATAATCTGTTGCTGCTTCTTTGTTTTGAGCGATTAAACCTCCACTCAATAAACGATCCTCAAAATCATTCCAAATAAACACATCACCGTCAACATGCAAAAAAGACTTTTCCTGCTGCGAATAACTATGAATTTTAGGCAACGCCCAAAGCTGAGGGTGGTATTTATTTAGAACATCCAAATTACAAACTACGTTAGTATAAGGCAATTCTAAAGTATCAATCAACATTTTTGCATAAACACTATCACAGTACAGCACTACTTCAGGATAATATTGCTTTAACTGTAAACAACTTAGAGTCCATGACATTAAGTTGTACTCAGGAGACAACCAGCCTGAGTTAGTTTTCAGCAGCTCTGGTTTATTACAAGCCCAGGCGCTTTGAATAATTCTCATTGTTTAAAAAAAAGAATAATAAAAACACAAAAGAAGTTGATTATACCTGAAAAGACAAAAGAGATAAGTTTTGACATAAAAAAAATATTATAATTCTAAAACATTGACTTGTACACATTAAAAAATTCAGTCTTGAATTTTGTGGTATCAATTTGTTTTTAGAAACTATAATATTTTGCATTTCAAACTTAGGTAAAAAAATCGAACAAACAAAGATTTTTCTTACAAATTTAAAGGTTTAGGATATTGCTTTTTAATATTGCGGATCAATTCCTCAAGCCCGTTCAATTTTAGCTCATAGATAAGTGCTAATTGCTGTCCTAGTTCTCCTTTTGGGAATCCTTTGTTTTGATACCAAACGACATAATATTCGGGTAAATCAATTAAAAAGTAACCTTCGTATTTTCCGAAAGGCATTTTGGTATGGGCTAATTTGATGAGAAGTTTTTTGTCTGATTCCATTTTTTTTTAAAGAAAAAAGAAGCAAGAGAAAAGAATATAGACTCATTCTCTTTTCTTGCTTCTTGTTGCGCAAAGCTATTATTATTTTTTTTCTTTTGCCAGAGATTAAAAAATAGTTTTCAGTCGCAATTTTCAGTCGCAAGACCTTAACCTCTTTTTAAAACGTACTGCCAAACTAACGATTAATAAAAAACAACTATTCGGGCAAATGATTTCGCCACGAATT
>NZ_CAGKLC010000117.1:2770-11736 GCF_903469665.1 Flavobacterium sp. UGB4466
CCTTAGTGACTTAGCACCTCAGAACCTTAGCCCCTTTTAATATTTTCTTTTGCCAGAGATTAAAAAATAGTTTTCAGTCTCAGTTTTTCAGTCTCGGTTTCAAACTTACTGCCACTGACACTGTAAACTGCGACTGATAACTAAAACCTTAGAACTTTTTAAGATTTTCTTTTGCCACAGATTAAAAAATAGTTTTCAGTCTCAGTTTTCAGTCGCAAGACCTTAACCTCTTTTTAAAACGTACTGCCAAACTAACGATTAATAAAAAACAACTATTCGGGCAAATGATTTCGCCACGAATTCACGAATTATACTTAGAATAGTTCGTGAATTCGTGGCGAATATTAAAACTTAAAACCTTAGTGACTTAGCACCTCAGAACCTTAGCCCCTTTTAATATTTTCTTTTGCCAGAGATTAAAAAATAGTTTTCAGTCTCAGTTTTCAGTCGCAGTTTTCAGTCACAGTAAGTTTGAAACTGAGACTGATAACTAAAACCTTTGCTCCTCAGAACCTTTGCTCCTTTGAACCTTAGTAATGCCATCTCACGAAAGCTTCCATTGCAGCATAGGTCGCTAAACCTAACTGTTGGTATAAAGCTGCTGTTTCGGCATTTCGGTCTTCGGCTCTTTGCCAAAATTCTCTGGCATCGGTTCCCTGGAAAACAACGCCGTCTTTTTGAGACTGGTGTTTGAAGATACCGTGACGTTTTGCTAAAACCTGATCAGGGCTCATTGGTACCGCCATTTCCACTTCGTCAATTCCCCATTCCTGCCATGCTCCTCTGTATAACCATAACCAGCAATCGTCCATGAATGATTTTGGTTTCAATGCTTTTACAGCTTCAAAAATAGCATCCAGACACACTTTATGTGTTCCGTGTGGATCTGCTAAATCTCCTGCGGCATAAATTTGATGCGGTTTGATTTTTTCAATTAAATCCATCGTCAATTGAATATCTTCTTTTCCGATTGGTTTTTTCTCGATGGTTCCGGTTTCATAGAATGGTAATTCCATAAAATGAATTTGATCATCGCTTAAACCTACAAAATGACTGGTTGCTCTCGCCTCTCCTTTTCTGATCAATCCTTTGATGTAACGAACTTCAGGAATATCAATTTCACTGTTCTTTTTATTGATTAAGAAAGTCGCTGCTTTTTGGTAAATATTGTCTGCTTCTTCGCTTTTGATTCCGAATTTTTCATTGTAATCAATTACGAATCTTGCAAAACGCAAAGCTTCATCATCGGCTACAGCAATATTCCCGGAGGTTTGATACGCCACATGTACTTCATGGCCCTGCTCTTGCAAACGCATGAAAGTTCCCCCCATACTGATGATATCGTCATCGGGATGCGGACTAAAAATCAATACTCTCTTTTTAGCCGGTTCTGCTCTTTCCGGACGGTTGGTGTCTTCCGCATTCGGCTTACCACCTGGCCATCCTGTGATTGTATTTTGAAGTTTGTTGAATATTTTAATGTTAATATCGTATGCAGGACCTGAATCAGCTAACAAATCGCTCATTCCGTTTTCGATATAATCAGCATCGGTAAGCATTAAGATTGGTTTTTTAAGCTGAAGTGCTAATCCTAAAACGGCTTTACGAGTCAGTTTATCCGTCCATACTACTTTTTCTACTAACCAAGGCTTGTTGATTCTGGTAAGTTTTGAAGAAGCTTCTTTGTCTAAAACAAATACCGCATTGTTATGCTCCTGTAAAAAGGAAGCCGGTACACGATTGGTTACTTCATCCTCTACCGATTTCTTTACAATATTTGATTTTCCTTCTCCCCAAGCCAATAAAATTACCTGCTTGGCTTCCATAATCTTTTTTACTCCAAGTGTTATAGCTGTTCTTGGCGTATTACTCAATCCGAAGAAGTCTTTACTTGCCGCAACTCTGGTAATATGATCTAAAGCCACTAAACGTGTTTTAGAGTTTTGTAACGATCCCGATTCGTTGAAACCAATATGTCCGTTACCTCCAATTCCAAGAATCTGCAAATCGATTCCGCCAAGAGCTTCAATCTTTGCCTCATAATCGTGGCAATAATCAGCGATTTGTTCTTTGGTCAAAAGTCCGTCCGGAACGTGGTAGTTTTCAGGTAAAATATCGACATGATCAAACAGCAATTCTTTCATAAAACGAACGTAACTGTTGATTGAATTTGGTTCCATTGGATAATATTCATCCAGGTTAAAACTAATTACATTTTTAAAGCTCAAGCCTTCTTCTTTGTGTAAACGAACCAGTTCAGCATATAGTCCTTTTGGAGAAGAACCTGTTGCTAATCCTAAAATACAAGGTTTGTTTTCTTTTTGTTTGGATTGAATTAAAGCCGCAATTTCCTGAGCTACTTCTTTTGATGCATCGCCGGAATTTTCAAAAACGACCGTATTGATGTTTTCGAAACGTTTTTCGAACCCTGTTGCTTTGTCGATTTTACTTTTTAACATGATATAGTTTTTTAATTTTACTCGTTACATCTTACCACTTACGATATTTATGTCCTTTTACTGCGTAAAAAAGGATCATTAAATACGATGGCAGCAGCATTAAATAAGCAATCTGATTCCCGCTTTTTGAAACTCCCACGGTACCATTTGCCGTATTTGCTGCATTTATATTTTCTGTGATCATTCCGTAGAACAAAGGAAAAATTGCTCCTCCGATGATCCCCATGATCAAAATTGCACTTCCAATTTTTGTATAACCTCCCAAATCTTCTAATGCCATCGGCCAGATTGCCGGCCAGCAAAGTGCGTTTGCCAAACCTAATAACGCTACTAAAAGTATCACCACCGGTAAGTTTGGAATCCCCGGTAACTGAATCATTATTTTTGGCGAAATCAATACTATGGCCAACACTAAAATGACTCCCAAAACTCCGGATCCTTTCAAAGCTGTTACTTGTGAAAGGTATTTTGGAATTAATGTGATCCCTAATATATACCCTACAACCATTGCCGACATGGTAAACGAAGTTAGTTTTAAATAAAAATTCCCTTCGGCTCCATATACGCCTAGTTGTTTCCCGAATCCTCCAATCGAATCTCCCGCCAGGACTTCGGCTGCTAAATACAGCATCAAAGTAATTACTCCTAAAACCAATTGCGGGCGTCTGAAAGCATTTCTAATTTGCTTAAAAATACTCAGATGCGCTACATTTCCTTCTTCATCCAAATCAATTTCCGGAAGTGGAGACAGTTTTACCAAAAGCGCTAAAACCATTATAATCAATCCCATATAAAGATAGGGTCTTTGCAATTGTAATGCAAGTGAATTTAAAGCATTTGTTTTTGAAACGGCGTCCAAAACGGCAATCTTATCTGCTGTAAATTCCTGCATATTAGACAGTACCAATGCTGTTAATAGCAATGGCGCTACAAAACCTGCCAGTTTATTAGCGATTCCCAATACACTAATTCTGGCTGCTGCACTTTCTCTCAGTCCAATTACTACTACATAAGGATTGGAAGCCGTCTGCAAAATTGCCAGACCGGTTCCCATCACAAACAAAGCAATTAAAAACAGTAAAAAGGTTCGGCTTTCGGCGGCCGGATAAAACATAAATGCTCCGGCTGCAATGATTAATAATCCTAAAGAAATACCATTTTTGTACCCTACCTTTTCAATGACCCACGACGAAGGAACTGCCATTACAAAATAGGCAATATAAAACGCAAAAGTTACAAAATAAGCCTGAGAAGAAGACAACTCGCACGCTAATTCAAAAAAAGGAATTAAAGGTCCGTTTAACCAGGTGACAAATCCCAATATAAAAAATAACGCGGTCAGAATAATCATCGGAATGATTGAACTCCTCTTTTCTATATGTATTGCAGTCTCAATTTTTGACATAATTTTATTGGTTGATTGTTAATAGATTAGTTGTTTGATTCCTCTAAAATAACATCAACACTTTTTGCAAATATATCGCAATTTACCCGCAATTCAGTGCGTATTTTTTGCAATTTTAAAACAAAAGTAGTCTAATAAGTTATACTTATCTGTAAATTAGATATCAATTTTTTGTTAATTTTTCCTAAATACTCCAGTCTAAAACCGGATAATATTGCTTCAAATACTCCTTCACATCAGCAATATCTTCTTTAGCCGTAAGGTCCGGAACATGCTCTGAAAACGGAATACCTATTGTTGTATTTGGGTTTTCTTTTACAGCATTTAACAGCACTGTAGGCAGCTCTTTTTCGTCGCGCTCAGGATGAACAGGACAATTTTTCAAATGGGTATATAAAGTGCTTCCGTTGAATTTAAAAGTATTCATACTCACTCTGATTTTCCCTTCTACATCTTTATAGTCGGCTAAGACATCGGCTGAAGGTTTTTCTAAAATATCCAACAACTGATTGTTCTGATCTAATTTAGCAATGGCGAAACGCGAAATTCTTTCAGAAGGAAATTCCAAAGCTTCACGATCGTAAGCAATAAACGCATTTGGACTGTTGGTCTCTCTAAGTGCCAATAACGCAGCTGCCGAATACAAGTTGTCGCTGTTGCAAACCGAATACTGCTGTGTGTTTAACTCCGGAAACTGTTCTACCGCCTGAAACAAAGCATCGGCAGTACCAAAGGGCTTCACTCTGCCTTCGGGAATGTATTGTACAGCAAATGAAATAGTAAGTCCATGAAAATCGTTATCGGTATTCTGACTGCCGTAAAACTCTTTAAAAAGCTCTCCCTGCTCACCAATAATGATGTAGATGTTTTTATATCCTGCTTTTTTAGCGTTCAGCAGAAGATAATCCAGTAAAGGTCTCCCGCTTGCTCCAACTCCAATTAGCCCTTTACTTCTTTCATTTGCCTGCGCAATTTCTTCCTCAGATAAATTGTTTGAAATAGCTTCTTTTTTCATGCGCGAGGATGCTCCACCCGCAAGAATAACTAAATTGTTATGCATATTTATGTATTTTCATTTTTAATTTTCTTAAATCTATTTAGGCATGGAATTGTTTCAGGTTTTAGTTCTCGGTCTCAGTTTTCAGTTTTCGGTCTCAGTTTTCACTGTGTACTGCGACTGAAAACTGCGTATTGTTTCAGGTTCTCACCTCTCACCTCTCACCTCTCACAACTTAAATCTCACAACTTAAATCTCACAACTTAAACCTCACAACTTAAACCTCAACATTTTCAATAACCCTTACACCCGGATCAACCGCTACGGCATAGGCTTCCTGAGCTCCTGCTTCGAGAATGGCTTCGATCACCAAATCTTCTTTTTCCGGATTTGCGATAACGACTATACTTCCTCCTCCGCCTGAACCTACAATTTTTGCTCCGTAAGCACCAGCGCGCAAAGCAGCATTGACCATAGCATCAATTCGCGGTACAGTAATTTTTAATAAATCGCGTAAAACTTCATGATGCTGGTTCATCAATCCGCCTATTTTTTTAAGATCTAAAACCGGTTTTTCAAACTCTTTCAGAGCTTCTTTGGTATAATGATAGTTTTTTAATGCGGCTTCGAAGAAAGGAATCAATCGGTCCGGCAAGCAATTTCGGTAACGATCCAGGTCTTCTATTTTGGAAGCATGCAGATCAAAATCCGGGAAATTTTGCTTTACGATATCAATAGAAATTAAAGCATTTCCTTTTAACTCCCCCAACAAACCGATCGTTTCTTTTGGAACTCCCGAAACTCCTGTTATCAGGCCTTTCAAGCTCGTTCCTATTACTTTATACGAAAAGGGATCTTTGGTATTGATGTACACAATATTCCCCACCCCAATACTAAAATGATCCATCATTCCACCCGGTTCTCCATGTTCCAATACTTCAGATTCATAACCCAATTTGGAAATAAACTCAGGAGTAACTTCACGATCAATACCATAAGCATCGATCAAAAAACGAATCCATGCCATCAACAAAGCCGAAGAACTCGAAGTTCCGGAGTTTATTGGAATATCTCCCGTAATAGTAATGTCGTATCCAACGTTTGGCACACAGCCGTACCTGCGCAATACACGTAAGGAGGAGGCAAAATAATCTCTGGGTTCTAATTTGTCGAAAGTGGCGTCAATATCAATGGTACGAATCTCATTAATATCAATCATATTTAAAACAAAGGTCTGAGTCAGATTTTGTTCGGCAATTAGTTGTATATTCCGATCGATTGCACAGGCGATAACCGGCAATCCTAAATAATCCTGATGATCTCCAAAGAGACAGGTTCTGCCCGGGGCTAATGAGGTAATTTTTTTCACTTGAAAATTTTATAATAAAACACTGTAAAACAAAACATTACAATGAAACTTGGTTAAAAATTGGTCTTATTCTTTTGATTTTGATTCTACGAAACTATTGATTATATTTTTATAAAACAAGAAAAAACAAAAAAATGTGCTCGAACACACTATTAAAATGTTCTCGAGCACACTAATTAATTCTTACAGGATTTTTAAATAATCAAATCAAAGTTTCTATATTTGCCAATATGGATAAAAAGTACACCATTAAGGATATAGCAAAAATGGCCGGAGTTTCGAAAGGGACTGTCGACAGGGTTTTGCATAACAGAGGAAAAGTTTCTCCTACAGCACTGGACAAAATAAATGAAGTTTTAAACGTCATTAATTACGAACCGAACTTAATTGCACGAAATTTAAAGAACACCAAAGTTTACAGAATTTGTGTTTTACTGCCTGATCCGGAAATTGACCCGTACTGGCTTCCCTGCATTAATGGAATCCAGGATGCTAAAACCGAATTTAAAGCGTATAGTGTTATTATTGAAACACACTTCTTTAATCCGGAAAGCACCAAATCGTTCTTAAGTGCTCATGATATCATTATCCAAAAATCGCCTGATGCTGTTTTAATTGCTCCATTATTCCACAAAGAAACGGTAGAAATTGTAAAGCAATATGACGATTTAAACATCATCGTAAACACCTTCAACAACCAAATTGAAGGTGAATCTATAAAAAGTTTTGTTGGACAGGATTTGCATAAAAGTGGTCGTGTAGCTGCCAGCCTAATGAATCTGATTTTAACAGAAGGTCAGATCGCCATCATACATATTGACGAAAGCCTTAAAAATGCGGTACACATGCAGGAAAAAGAAAAAGGCTTTAAAAGTTACTTTGATGAGAAAAAGATCAGTGGTTTTTCACTTACCACTCTAAAATTAAAACATCAGAATGTGGAAACTAAATTTTCTGCATTTTTAGACGAAAATCCAAATCTGAAAGGTATTTTTATCACGACCTCAAAAGCGTACCAAATTGCCTCTATACTGTCTACTGTAAAGGATAAAAAGATTGCGGTTATCGGTTATGATTTAGTGGAAAAAAATGTGAATTTCCTGAATCAGGGATTGGTTCATTTTTTAATTCATCAAAATCAAAAACGACAGGCTTATTTAGGCGTGAGTACTTTGGTTGAACACTTTTTATTCCGAAAAGATATTCCGGAAACGATTTTACTTCCAATAGATATTATTAATGTGGAGAATGCTTCTTTTTACGTTTCCTAAATAACACTGGATTGTCGGTAAATTCCACAGAGTTACACATAAGGTTACACAGAGATACACAAAAAATGTTTTAAAAATCTTTGCTGACTAAGCATTTCACAGAGTTCTTAAAAAGCATCGAGCTATTTCAAGAACTCACAAAACAAGCAAAAAATCTGTGTTAATCCGCGTCTTCGCAAAGCGAACCAGTGTCATCTGTGTACTGTTAGGCTTACCGTATTGAATCTTTGTTTTTTCACGCAGATTTAACTGATTTAAGCAGATTTACGCGGATATCCCTTAAATCAAACTAATGATTACAAACAAGTGACAAGTTTTTTTTTATATCGATTCTTTACAATTTTCTTTCCAACAGATCTGGCAGATTTTATAGATCTTTCTTAGTCAAAAACAATATAAATTTGTTAAAAACGAAACTTCGTACTATAAAAATTCCACAGGAACGAAACATATAAATAAAAACAACAAGCATCACGTATAAAAAACTTTGCAACTTAGTGCTTTTGCGTGATTATTTTTAAAATTCAACTCATCCTTAAAAATTTAAATTAACCGTCACAAGACTCCTTGCTTCAGCAAACTCACACAGAGATACACAAAAAAAGACTTTAAAATAACTTCGTGAAGCTTTGTGATTCCTTTGTGTAACTCTGTGGAAAAACCATTTCATCCTGTAAACCCCTATTCCATTAAAATAAATTTCCCAAAAGAAGAAGCAATATGAAAATTAGGAGTTTCGGTATTAGGATTTACCCAGGAAATCCAGGTAGGTTCATACTCCCGATTTTCATTCTCCAAAAACTTAGCTCTAAAAACACCCGCTTCTATAGTATTGTTGTGTATTAAATTCAACTCTTTTAAGGATTTTATACTGATTCGTCCTTCAACTGTAAAAGAAATTTCATCTTTTGAAGTTTTGATTTCGAAATCGGTTTTAGGCCATTTCCAGTCAAAATCAAATTCTTTGTTGGGACGAGCTCTAAAATCCATTAAACGCCCGGCTGTATCCATTTCCAGACAATAATAAGGATCTAAGGATTCGTTCGTTCTAAAAAACAATTCTACACGATCTGAATTTCCAATACTGTCAAAACTATCGTCTTTTTGATCAATATAAATTTGGGTATCAAAAACTCTGAAATTAAAAAAGAAATTTTCAAGATCCCAGAACGCTCTGAATTCTATTTTTGAAAATGGGTCACTTTTCCATGGCGAGCAAAAATCAGTGAAGCAATTTGCGTTTTCCCAAAATGATACAATAGGATTTTGCACTTCTTTTTCCTGACTTTTATCTTGTAAAACTACCTGATATTCTTTCACTCTATTTTATTTTTATTTTGTTAATTTTTTTAACATTTTAAAACTTTGAAAATGACTTCAACTATGGTCTGATTTTTATTTTTTTCGAATTATGAATGTAGGTTAAAATTTAATAAAATAAAATATCTCATTTTTTATCATAAAC
>NZ_CAGKLC010000118.1 GCF_903469665.1 Flavobacterium sp. UGB4466
GAAGAGTGAAGAGTGAAGAGTGAAGAGTGAAGAGTGAAGAGTAAAGAGTGAAGAGTAAAGAGTGAAGAGTAAAGAGTAAAGAGTAAAGAGTGAAGAGTAAAGAGTAAAGAGTAAAGAATAAATAGCCACGAATTCACGAATTTTTTCTAATCTGTATGGTTTAAAAAAATTCGTGAATTCGTGGCAAACTTTTTTAAAGTTTCAGCTTTTTTTTGAGTGTTAAGTATTTGGTTTTTAGTTGTTTGGTATTTTGTTTTAACATAACAAGAATTTTTTGTTATTACTTCTGTTATATCACAAAGTAGCTAAAAGTGTTTCTTAAACCATAGCTTTATTGACATAACTGGCTTTTTCAAAATCCATAATATTGATCGAAATAATAGGGACTTCAGGAAGTATCTCGTTTAGTTTAGTGACAATTGCTTTTGATAATCCTGCTTTTTGATCGGTATTTCTGCCTTCCAGAATGTAGGCAAAGACGTGAATAAAATCGTCTGAAGAATTTCCATTATTATAATAGCTGAAAGGATGGATACGAACCTTAATATCAGTAGGAACGAAAAGAGTAGTGGCTAAAGCGGTATGGTAAATTTCCTGCATGATATCGTCGGCAGATTTTAATCGGATTACTTTTTCAGAGCAATCAATAACAAAGTGTGGCATGAGTATAATGTTTAAATTAGCAAAAATGAAGTATAAACAAATTTACAAAAATCCGATAGAGAATGAGTGCAGTTATTTGTTTTCGGGAGCTTTTATTTTTTACAAAAACCACAATTTTCAATCTGCTAAATAATTACTTTTTCTAGTAGCACTTTCTTATATTTGCAAGTCTCATTATATTCCCAATTGGTTTGAAAAATTATCTGCTGTTTCTTCTTTTTATCATTTTAGGAAGTCCTGTTTATTCAGCGGACAGCACAGATAGTATTATCGATAAGTTAAATGAAGCTTTAAAGAACAAAGCTCATTATGTTCGTTTGAGAGAAGAACGTATTTTAAATTTCAAAAAAATCAAATCCGATGATTTAACGAAAGAGCAGGAGTACAATTACAACCAAAGTTTGTACAGTCAATATCTGAAATTCAATTCTGATTCGGCTATTTTATATGTCAAAAAAAACCAGAAAATCGCTGCTGAACTTCAAAATACCGATTTACTGAACCTGGCCAATCTGCAATTGGTAACATTGTACTCTTCCTCGGGAAAGTATCGCGAATCTGAGGCCATTTTAAAAAGCATTCCTAAAAAGGAATTGCCTAAGAAACTACTACCTAACTATTATATTGCGTATCGCGAGTTTTTGGAACATTATGCTGCCAATAGCGACGATGTAAAGTACATTGAGCAAATTAACAAATACCGTGATTCGCTGCTCACCGTTTTAGATCCTTCTACCTTAAACTATCGAATCACCAGAATTGAGCAGGAGATGTCGCAGAAAAAGTTTGCTGCAGCTGAAAAAAAGCTATCGGATTTATTGAAAAAAGCAAAAGACGATCATCCGCAGTATGCCATGATTACTTATCTTTTGGCGAGCATCTATAAAGAAACGAAGCAGCCGGAACTTCAAAAAAAATACTATGCACTTTCAGCTACTGCCGATCTAAAAACCGCAAACAAGGACAATGCTTCTCTTCAGGAACTCGCTTTATTTTTTTATCAAGCCAATGATGTTGATATGGCCTATAAACTAACCCAATCGGCGATTGAAGATGCCTTGTATTGCAATGTTCAGTTTCGTACCCTTTTAATGTCAGAGGTATATTCGATCATTAACACTGTTTACTTAGAGAAAGAAGCTAAGAGAAAAACGGAACTTCAACTGTACCTTTTATGTATCAGTTTATTATCGGCATTTTTAGTTGTTGCGGTGATTTATGTTTACAAACAAAT
Organism: Flavobacterium sp. UGB4466; assembly: GCF_903469665.1. Lineage (GTDB taxonomy): Bacteria > Bacteroidota > Bacteroidia > Flavobacteriales > Flavobacteriaceae > Flavobacterium > Flavobacterium lipolyticum. The sequence continues at coordinate 1,898 of NZ_CAGKLC010000118.1, forward strand.
GAAAAAAGTATCGCGAATCAGGACAGAACTGTATAATACAAGTCAAAAATTAGCCGAATTAAATAAAGACATTACAGAAACCAACAATCAGCTGCAGGAAAGAAATGCACAATTATCGGAATCCAACCATGTTAAAGAAGAATACATTGCACATTTTTTTAGTCTTTGTTCAGCCTATATCAACAAACTAGAAAATTATCGCGTCACTTTAAACAAAAAAGCGACCGCCAAACAATTTGATGAAATCTACAAAGTATTGAAATCAACCACTCTCTTAGATAACGAACTGGAAGAATTATACAAAAATTTTGACATCATCTTTTTGAATTTATATCCCACTTTCGTAAAAGATTTCAATGCGCTTTTAATTCCGGAAGAGCAAATTGTTTTAAAACAAGGAGAACTGATGAATACAGAACTTCGAATTTTCGCTTTAATTCGTTTAGGAATTACAGACAGTGTAAAAATTGCGGCGTTTTTGCGTTATTCTTTGAGCACCATTTACAATTACCGAACCAGAGCACGAAATAAAGCCGCAGTTTCCCGAAATGATTTTGAAGAAAGGGTCACAAAAATTGGCTTAATATCCGTAAAACTTTAGAAAATCATTCTAAAATCACTACTTTTTTTGGCTTTTTGTTTTTTGTAAGCAATTGTTATTCATTAAGTTGTGTTTTTAATTCACTACTTTTTTTCATTTAGAAATCCAGAACAAACTATAACGTTTTAGCTTTACAGTATTCTTAAAAAGAGAGGTACTGCTTATACTTTCTTCCTATTGTAAATTAAATGCTTTAATAAATTAATAGTTATGTTTAAAAATGTTAAAACAATTGTTGTTTTACTATTGTTGAGTGCTGTCGGGGCGAGTGCACAGCATAAAATTCCGGTTTATTTAGACGATAAAAAATCGATTAATGAACGTGTAGAAGATGCCCTTGCAAGAATGACAACCGACGAGAAAATTGCCATGATACATGCGCAGTCAAAATTCAGCTCACCGGGTGTGCCACGTTTGGGTATTCCGGAAAACTGGATGACCGACGGACCACACGGAATTCGTACCGAAGTTTTATGGGACGAATGGGATCAGGCTGGATGGACTAATGATTCCTGTATTGCTTTTCCGGCTTTAACCGCACTTTCTGCTACCTGGAACAAAGAATTATCGTCTCTATACGGTAAATCTATAGGAGAAGAAGCGCGTTACCGTAACAAAAATGTATTATTAGGACCCGGTGTTAACATTTACAGATCACCTCTAAACGGTCGGAATTTTGAATACATGGGAGAAGATCCTTTCCTGACTTCAAAAATGGTTGTTCCTTATATCAAAGGGGTACAGGCAAACGGAGTGGCTGCCTGCGTTAAACATTTCGCTTTAAACAATCAGGAAATAGGGCGTAATACAGTTAATGTAATCGTTGATGACCGTGCTTTATATGAAATTTATTTACCGGCTTTTAAAGCTGCCGTTCAGGAAGGAGATGCCTGGGCAATTATGGGGGCGTATAATAAATACAAAGGGCAGCACTGTTGTCATAATGAGTTTTTACTGAATGATATTCTACGTGGAGAATGGGGCTTCAAAGGAGTTGTAGTGTCAGACTGGGGAGGCGTTCATGATACCAAACAGGCCATCTACAATGGATTGGATATGGAGTTCGGTTCCTGGACTAACGGGCTTTCATGGGGAACCAGTAACGCTTATGATAATTACTTTTTGGCTAAACCCTATTCTATAATGATTGCAAAAGGTGAGGTTGGAACAAAAGAACTGGACGAGAAAGTACGTCGTATTTTACGTCTGTCATTCTTAACGACGATGAATAAGAACAGACCTTTCGGTTCTTTTGGAACAGAAGAACACGCCAAAGCAGGTTTGAAAATCGCCGAAGAAGGAATTGTGCTGCTTCAAAACAACAATAACATTTTGCCAATTAACCTTTCTAAAACAAAGAAAATAGCAGTGATTGGAGAAAATGCGATCAAAATGATGACTGTTGGAGGAGGAAGTTCTTCATTGAAAGCGAGATACGAAATTACTCCACTTGAAGGATTAAGGAAAAGAATTGGAAAGCAGGCTGAAATTACTTACGCTCGCGGATACGTGGGAGATCCGACAAGTAACTATAACGGAGTGGTAGCCAAAGTAAGTCTGGAAGACAAACGTTCTCCTGCCGAGTTAACCGCTGAGGCTGTAAAAGTAGCTGCAGCCGCAGATGTTGTTTTGTTCATAGGAGGTACAAATAAAAGTGACAAACAAGACGCTGAAGGTTTTGACCGTCTGGATTTGGGTCTTTCGTATGGTCAGGATCAATTGATAGCAGAATTGGTGAAAGTAAATAAAAATATCGTTTTTGTGAATATTTCAGGAAATGCAGTGGCAATGCCATGGATAAAAGACGTTCCGGGAATTGTACAAGGTTGGTTTTTGGGCACAGAAGCAGGAAATGCTTTAGCTGCTGTTTTGGTAGGAGATGTGAACCCTTCAGGGAAGCTGTCGTTTACCTTTCCTGTAAAATTATCCGATAACGGAGCTCATGCCTTAGGCGAATTTCCGGGCGGAGATGACGTAACATATAAAGAAAGCATTTTTGTAGGGTACCGTTGGGCCGACAAGCAAAAAGCAAAGCCATTGTTCTCTTTTGGGCATGGGTTGAGTTATACGACTTTTCAATATGGAAAAGTAACAGCCGATAAAAAACAAATGGGAGCCGGAGATCAGATCACTTTTTCGGTAAAAGTAAAGAATACGGGAACACGAGAAGGTTCAGAAGTAGTTCAGCTTTACATCAGTGATTTGAAATCTTCATTACCGCGTCCGATTAAGGAATTAAAAGGCTTCGAGAAGGTTTCCCTTCAGCCGGGAGAAGAAAAAACGGTGACTTTTACCATCGATAAAACAGCACTTAGCTTTTTTGATGATAAAAAACACGACTGGGTAGCTGAACCAGGAGCTTTTGAAGCCATCATTGGAGCATCTTCTACAGCTATAAAATCTAAAGTGAGTTTCTCACTTCAATAATTTCATGTTTCTAAAAATGGTTGGTTGTAAAGCTGCAAGTGTAAAAACTTGTGGCTTTACTTTTATGAACTCTGTTTTTTTTTGGGGGGGGAATTGTCAACACACACATACATAGAAACATAGATTTTGGCGGTAAGAAGAGAAAAAAATAGGAATATATTTCTTTCATATAGAAAAACTACGTGCATTTAATGGAAGTGAAACGCCTTTTTTATTAGATAAAGAATCTATGTTTCTATGTGTTAAAAATGAATTATACCAATACGTTAAATAAAAAGTCTATTATTTAAAATACTATTATGAAAAAAGCCATACTAGGTGTCCTCACCTTATTTTTAGCACAAAGTCTTTCGGCACAAAGCCTGAACAAAATGCAATGGTTTAACGAACCTGAAAAATGGGAAATTAAAAACAATGCTTTGATCATGAATGTGACAGCGAATAGTGATTATTGGCGCATTTCGCATTATGGTTTTACTGTAGACGATGCACCGTTTTATTATGCTACTTATGGCGGAGAGTTTGAAGCCAAAGTAAAGTTAACCGGTAATTATATCGCCCGTTTTGACCAAATGGGACTGATGCTTCGTATTGATGAGAAAAATTACATTAAAACCGGAGTTGAATTTGTGGATGGAAAATTTAATATAAGTACCGTTGTTACACACGATAAAAGTGACTGGAGTGTAACAACTTTAGAGAAAGCACCACCATTTGTATGGATAAAAGTGGTGAGAAGACTGGACGCCGTTGAAGTCTTCTTTTCGTATGATGATAAAAACTATATTTTGACCCGAAATGCACCTTTGCAGGACAATACACCGGTCATGGTGGGCCTTATGGCTGCATCACCGGACGGAAAAGGCTTTGAAGCCAAATTCGAAAATTTTAAAGTAACACATTTACCGGATCAACGCAGACTGGAATGGCTTAAAAAGCACCAGGAATAGTAACGCTAAAAGCCAATTTTCTAAGAAGTTAAATTCTAAATTTCAATTAGAATTTCCGAAGAAAAGATTTTTCTTACCTTATTGATCTCTAATGTAATTGATGTAACAAATAACCAGTCTTTCTTTAGGATTACAAGCTTCAATCGGCCAGCCTGTTAGGGAAATATCGCTATTTTAGCTTTCACCAAAAAATTATCTAACCTTTTAACAACCAAAAACTATTTTATGAATTCAAGTTCAATGGAAATTAAACCCAAAAAACATTATGAAATTTTAGACGGCTTACGTGGGGTAGCCGCAATTTTAGTAGTTATTTTTCACGCGTTCGAAGCTTTTAACGAAGGAAGCCGATTTAAGCAGATCATGAATCATGGTTATTTGGCAGTCGACTTCTTTTTTCTTTTATCGGGATTCGTGGTTGCGTACGCCTATGACGATCGTTGGGAGAAAATGTCGCAATGGGAGTTCTACAAACGACGTTTAATCCGTTTACAGCCCATGGTTATTATGGGAATGGTCATTGGAGCGTCGCTTTATTATCTTCAGGCTTCGAATGTTGCTTTTCCGCAAATTGCTACTATGCCAATCTGGAAACTAATTTTAGTGATGCTGGCCGGTTTTGTACTGATACCGCTTCCGCCATCAATGGAAATTAGAGGCTGGGGCGAAACGTTTCCGCTTAATGGACCGGCATGGTCGCTTTTCTTTGAGTATATTGCCAATATTCTGTATGCGTTGTTCTTTCGTAAATTCTCGAATAAAGTTCTAGGCTTTTTAGTATTAATTTTTGCGGGAATGCTTGTTCATTATACCGTTTTTGGTCCAAAAGGAGATGTTATTGGTGGTTGGTCACTAACGATGCAGGAATTGTATGTTGGATTCACCCGTTTGTTGTATCCTTTCTTTGCGGGAGTTTTACTTTCCCGTTTAGGAAAACTCATTCATGTAAAAGGTGCTTTCTGGATTTGCAGCGTTTTGATTTTAGTCATTTTTAGTATCCCGAGATTGGGTGATGAAAACAGTTTGTGGATGAACGGTTTGTATGAATCCATTGCTATTATAGTATTGTTTCCTTTAATTGTAGCCATAGGGGCAGGAGGAGAGATCAAAAATCCGTTATCGCTTAAAATTTGCAAAGCCTTAGGAGACATTTCGTATCCAATTTATATTATCCATTATCCGTTAATTTATTGCTATATGGCGTGGGTATTCGAAAACAAAGTACCATTAAAGGATGGTTACGGGATTGGAATTGGTATTGTAATTTCGAGTATTGTAATCGCTTACCTGTGTCTGAAGTTTTATGACGAGCCAGTGCGCAACTGGCTTCAGAATAAATTTCAAAAAAGAAAAGTTTCTTAAAAGAGGAACTAAGGCTCTAAGGTTCTGAGGGACAGAGGTAAAGCTTTTGCTGTTTTGAGCCATTGCAGCTTTAAATCTAAAAAAGGGATGAAAATATTGTTATTTTCATCCCTTTTGGTTTTTATAATAATTCATAGAAATTTCTCTTTCCGATTTTGATTTTTGTTTCTTTTTGCAATGAAATTATTTCAAATGGGTTTTGAATTTTTTCATGATTAATCTGAACTGCACCGCTTTCAATCAATCTTCTGTTTGCTGACTTTGTAATGTCATTTTTAATTAAAGAACAAAGATCAATTAAGGTTATTTGATTTGACTCCGTTTTTAAAGAAGATATCATAACCGTGACAAATGATTTCGCTTCTAAATTCTTATTTTGAAATTGATTAATAAAGAATTCCTCAGCTTGTTCTGCGCTATTTTTATTGTGGTACTGAGTGATAATGTTTTTCGCAATCAACTTTTTAATATGCATTGGATTATCATTTTCTAATCTTTTCCTGATTTCTAACTTTTCTTCTAATGAAAAATCGGTTGTTAATTCCAAGAATTCTAAAATAAGTTCATCAGGAATCGACATGGTTTTCCCAAATATTTCGTTTGGTTCATCAGTCAATCCAATTGTATTGCGCAATGATTTACTCATTTTTTCTTTTCCATCAAGACCTTTTAACAATGGCATACACATTACGATTTGCCCGGATATTTTGAAATTTTCCTGTAATTGTCTTCCCATAGTACAATTGAATAACTGATCTGTACCTCCGATTTCGATGTCAGCATTAATTTTGACAGAATCAAAACCTTGTAAAATTGGGTAAACCAATTCATGCATTGCAATTGGTGTGTTCTCGGTAAATCTTTTGTTAAAGTCATTCCTGTGCATCAGTTGTGCGACCGTAACATTCGACATAATCTGAATTATTTCAGAGAAAGATAGTTCGTCCAGCCATTCTGAATTAAAAACGATTTTTGCTTTTTCAACATCAATAATTTTCGCCAATTGCAAAATGTAAGTTTCGGCGTTGTGCTTTACTTCTTCAGTACTCAAAGGTTTTCGACTCTTGTTTTTTCCGGTAGGGTCACCAATTCGGGCAGTAAAGCTTCCTACTACAATAACAATTTGATGCCCTAAGTCCTGAAATTGTTTTAGTTTTTTTAAAACAACAGCATGTCCCAAATGCAAATCTGGGGCGGTTGGATCAAAACCAAGTTTGATAATTAATTTTCTGTTTTCTTTTTTAGCTAAATTTAGTTTTTCTTTTAAGCCATTTTCAGGAAGAAAGATGGCTGTGTTTTCTTTTAGTTTTTGAATTGTTTCCATTTTTTTTAAATAAAAAAAGCCCGGACAAAAATGCCCGGGCTTAAAGGTTGATATATAATTTATTCTTTAATTTATAATCGCGAATACGTTGAATTATATGCATAGCCTTTCCGAGCAAGTATTATTGCATAATAATAAGTGCTGAAAAAAGGAAGGCGTAATATGCTGTTCAATGATTTCATTCGACTGCAAATATAATTTTTTAATTAATAACTTTTAAATTTATTCTAAAACCAACTGTCCTAAGGCTTCTTTGCTAAAACCTTTTAATTGATCCGTATGTCCTGCTTTGATTTTGGCCACCCAGTTAGGATCAGATAAAAGAGGTCTTCCCACGGCAACCAAATCAAAATCGCCTCTGTCGAAACGTCTGTTTAGTTCCTCCAAAGAAGTTGGTTCAGAACTTTCTCCTGCAAAAGCACCAAAGAAATCGCTTGAAAGTCCGACAGAACCTACTGTAATAGTTGGCGCTCCCGTAACTTTTTTAGCCCAGCCTGCAAAGTTCAGGTCAGATTCTTCAAATTCCGGCTCCCAGAAACGACGTTGAGAGCAGTGTAAAATATCTACTCCTGCATCAACAATAGGGCTTAACCAGGCTTCTAATTCCTGTGGATTTTTGGCTAGTTTATAGTTGTAATCAGAAGGCTTAAACTGAGAAAATCTCATAATCACAGCAAAATCGTTACCGACCTGTCTTCTGATTTCTTTTACGACTTCAATAGCAAAGCGGCTGCGTTCCGGTAATGTTTTTCCACCGTAAAGATCCGTACGCAAATTGGTTTCGGCTCTAAAGAACTGGTCAATTAGATAACCGTGCGCACCGTGAATTTCGATCGTATCAAATCCTAGTCTTTTAGCATCGGCCGCTGCTTTTCCAAAAGCGATAATAGTATTTTCAACGTCTTTCTCTGACATGGTATTTCCATTACTAAAATCAGGTCGGTTTAAACCCGACGGTCCTTCAAAAGGCACTGGTGGAACCCATCCTGAATGATGATTGTCCATAATTCCCATATGCCAGATTTGCGGCCCCATTTGACCTCCGGCGGTATGAACCTCTTCAATTACTTTTTTCCATCCGTTTAAGGCTTCATTGCCATAAAAATGAGGAACATTAGCATCGTTTGACGACGAAGGTCTGTCAATAACAGTTCCTTCTGATAATATTAAACCAACTTCACCTTCAGCTCTTTTTTGGTAGTAAGAAGCTACTTCGTCAGTTGGAACTCCGTTTGGAGAAAAGGAGCGCGTCATAGGCGCCATTACGATTCGGTTTTTAAGATTTAACGTTTTTAAGTTAAATGGCGAAAACAGGTTGTTTGTACTCATAGTAATTTACAAATTAGATTGAATTAATTTACTGAGTGCTTCAAAGGCACCTTCGTTACGTTTATAATAAGTCCATTGTCCAACACGTTTAGATTCGATAAATCCGGCGCGTTGTAAAATAGACAGGTATTCTGAGACTGTCGATTGGGTAAGACCTGCTTTGGCTTGTATCTGCCCCACACAAACCCCATGCTCAAATCCCGAGTGCTGGAGCTGATCCGGGAAGTTGATTTCGGGTTCTTTTAACCATTCCAGCATTTGTAATCTGGATTTGTTGGCTAATGCTTTAAAGATTTCTATAGATTCCATAAGGCAAATATATCGACTTTTCCCGATATATCAATTTAAAGAAACTTATTTAGTATAATTTTAAGAGTAAGGATGCAATTTGTGTGAGAAGTATTTATATTTGTTTCCTCTTGAAAACAGCGCTTTTTTGACGATAGGATTGTAGAATTTGTAAAGGACAATACCTTTTGATTACTAGGTTTTTGAAAGAACTGTCAAGAAAATAACCCCAAATTTATTCATGAAGATTATGAAAAAAACACTACTTATTTTAGGTTTCCTATGCTGTGCTGTCACGAGTTCGAAAGCTCAGGTGGTAGGAACCGACGTTGGCGACATTGCCCCCGAAATTGATTTGCCGGATACAAAAGGAAATAATATTGTGCTTTCTTCCTTAAGAGGAGAGCTTGTTTTAGTCGACTTTTGGGCATCGTGGTGCGGTCCCTGCATAAAAGAGCAGCCCGAATTGATAAAACTGTATAACACTTATTCCGGTAAGTTTTCTATTTACAGTGTTTCAATGGATACGAAGAAAGCTCTTTGGACCGGAGCCATTGCAAAACAAAAACTGCCATGGACTCAGGTAAGCGACTTAAAATATTGGAATTCTCCGGTTATTGGCGATTATATGCTTCAATCAGTGCCTTTGAATTTTCTGATCGATAAAAATGGAATCATACTGGCAAAAAACATTCACGGAAACGCATTGAACGAAATGTTGAAAAACTTACTTACGGCTCAGTAAAAATAGAAACTTTGAGAATAGGATTGTTTTGAGAAAGAATGCAGGTAAGAAGGATATAAAATGGATGGAATGGAATCAAAATTAAGTATAGCTGAATTTAGAGCAAGATTAAAAAACAATACTGAAATTGGTTCTTTGAAAATAAAATTCAGCCACTTGAGAATATTTCCGAGATTTGGTGAATTAAAGCCTTTTTACGGTCTTTTTGACGATAAAAGCTTTCGTTTGACCATAAATTCGGCAACATCTCCCACTTGTTTCATTATAAAAGGAAGCTACAAAAATGTTGACAACAGACTTAAGGTAAATTATACGATTGAGCCCAATAGTAAAATTCAATTGTTTTGGGTGAAATATTCACCTGTAGTGGCTATAATTGCAATCAACCTGTTTTTTGTTCTATTTGCGAGAGGACTCAGGAGAGCTTCTACTATCGTGAATTTGTTTTTACTTATTACCATTTTCTATTCCAGATGGAAAGAAGAAAGAAGGCGTAAGAAATTAGAGAAAAAGTTCCTCAGGATTTTTGAAATTAAGAGAGACTGATGATAGAACTAATCCAGGACAAAAGTTAGGAAGAAAGGGCTGAAAGCCCAAAAGAAACAGCATCGTGCGCAGTACTATGAATTAGACTAAGGTGTAGAATTGCCCTGAAAGGGCAAAAGCAAACTATACATTATAATTTTCAATAAAGACCAAACCGCTCTTTTATAAAATACAATTCAAAAAGATATAAAACCAACT
>NZ_CAGKLC010000119.1 GCF_903469665.1 Flavobacterium sp. UGB4466
GTTACCGATAAATAACTTATACTAAAATAGTTAACTAGTAATCACTCTTGCGCTTCTGTGTAGGATTTTTTCTAAAGTGATGCTCTGAAGTACATGTAGTTTTATACTTTCTTAAAAAAATAGTTTTAGCACTTTTATTTCATGTGCTTCAAAACAAGGATCAGTGAAAAAAAAAGATGTAGTATCTAAACGTTACATTTAACAAACCCGACAGGTTTTTGAAACCTGTCGGGTTTAATATAAAGAAATAAAAAAAATGAGACGGCCTTTTTGCTTAGGCGTCTCATTAGAAGTTATTAGCTGTTAGTAGTCAATTTATAGCTTTATTCAATTGGGTATAATCATCAAAAATTAATTACACCCAACAGATAAAGTTTTTTTTTCCTGGCACGAGTAACAGAGCATCCATTGATGTCCGAACTTATCCGTAAGATTCCCGAACAAAGCTCCATAAAAAGTCCTTTCTAACGGATGTGTCACCTGACCATCTTTCGATAGGTCAGCATAAACCTTTCGTGTTTCTTCTTCACTGTCAAACGTGAGCATCATCGAGAAGGCATTTCCTTTTGTCAGGTTTTCGGGAGCCATATCCGATCCCATAATGGTAAGAGTATCGCTTTTAAGAGTGGCGTGCAAAATACATCTTTTCATTTTCTCCGGCAGCTCTTCCCCTATTGGAGAATCGGCTATGGTTTGCAGTTCGAGTTCACCACCAAGACATGCTTTGTAGAACAACATCGCGTCTCTGCAATTACCGTTAAATGTTAAATAAGAATTAAGCTGTGCCATTTGAATAGGGTTATTGTTGTGGGATTTTCGCCAGATCCATATACAGCACTTCCCAAAGGTGTCCGTCTAAATCTTCAAAACTGCGTTGCTGCATAAAACCATAGTCTTTCGGCTCTGCAGTTTCTTTACCTCCTGCTTTTAAGGCATTATTGATCATTTCGTTCACTTCGTCTACACTTTCTACTGACAAGGAATTAATTACCGAAGCTTTCTCGAAAGCATTACCGATTTCTTTATTGATAAACTCACTGAATTTATTGTGAGTCAACAACATCACATAAATTTCTTCGGTTAGAACCATACAGGCTGCTGTAGCATCTGTAAATTGTGGATTGTTTGTAAATCCGATTGCTGTGTAAAAAGACATTGCTTTTTGTAAATCTGCTACCGGCAGATTGATGAAAATTTTTGTTGCCATTTTGTGTGATTTTTTAATTGTTAATTGATAGTACAAAGATGGAGTAGAAATCACAGAATCCACCTACACAAAAACGACAACAAAAAGGGCATTTACGACAAACTATCTTTATCTTTGAAATTGCATTGAAATCAATTGTTGTATCGCTATGATCCCGATAAAGTGTTGCATTCAACAGTCAACCAAGTAAAATCAAGGGCTCACAAACAGTCAGTCAATTGTAAATCGTTTACCTAATTTGATCTAACCTATAAGAAACCATGATAAAAAAAGTAAGCATACTTGTTCCTGAAAGTTCGGTTCTGCAGGCAATTGCAGATCCGCAATACTTATTTTCGGCTGTAAATCAATTTATGACCGCCTCCGGTAAAAAATTATTGTTTGATGTACAATTAGTAGGTTTAGAAAAAGAAGTAAAACTTAATAACGGATTGTATTCCGTTAATACGTCTCAGCTCACAAAAGATATTACTGCCACTGATTTAATTGTCATTCCTGCCTTATTTGGAGACATGAAAGCTGCAATTGCCCAAAATCAAGGACTATTACCCTGGATCAGCGAACAATATCATAAGGGCGCCGAGATCGCATCATTATGTGTTGGAGCGTTTTTGTTAGCTTCCACTGGTCTGCTAAACGGCAAAAAATGTTCTACCCATTGGGGATTTCAAAATGAGTTTAGAGAAATGTTTCCTGAAGTAGAAGTCATAGACGGAAGCATTATTACCGAAGAACACCGTCTTTATTCCAGCGGAGGTGCACATTCGTACTGGAACTTATTGCTTCACCTGGTCGAAAAATATACCGACAGAGAGACAGCTATACTTGCCTCCAAATACTTTGCCATCGATATCGACCGAGACAGCCAGGCTTCTTTTGCTATGTTTCAGGGACAAAAGAATCATAACGACGAGGCTATTAAACAGGTTCAGAATTTTATTGAAGATAATATACAGGAAAAAATCACCATTGATGAATTGGCTGAAATGGTATTGCTGGGAAGAAGAAGTTTTGAGAGACGGTTTAAAACCGCAACCAACAATTCAGTTTTAGAATACATCAATCGGGTGAAAATTGAGTACGCCAAAAAAAGTTTCGAGACCAGCCGTAAAAATATCAATGAGGTAATGTATGATGTAGGCTATACCGATACAAAAGCATTTCGAACCATTTTTAAAAAAGTAACAGGATTAAATCCGTTGGAATATCGCAATAAGTATAATAAAATGGCGGTTAGCTGATTACTTCTACTTGTTATCAATCCCTTAGTTTAACACCTAGAAGCATCGTTTTTTGATCTAAAAAAAGATGTTTCACTTGCTTTGAGGTTCCCAATAGTTACTTGCGAAAAATAGCTATAAAAAGAATTTTAAAATAGCCCCTAAAAAAGCAACGGTCGTAAATTAAAAAATCACTATTTTTAACTAACCTTCAACCCTTTTCTATGACCGATAAATCACAACTTCGCAGTTCTATTTTCAGACACCTTGACGGCCTGGCTGTTGCTCCGGTTGCAATTGCACTACAAAACCACAAAGTTTTAGAGTATATTCTAAAGCAAAAGCAAGTACAACTATCGCAGCTAGCTAGTGCTTTTAAAGCAAATGAAGGCTATCTGAATGTGGGTTTGAGAATTCTGGCCTCTCAGGGCTTTCTAGAATATGAAGTAGATAATCGAAAACAGGAAATAACCATCATCACAAACGAAAAAACAGAAATTGCCTTTTCGCTGTTTCCTCTCTTTCAGGATGTTGTTGATTTACTCCAATTCTCCGGACAGTTTCATCCACGACTTTTTGACGATGTTCCTTTTGAAAAACTCAATCTTATTTTTGAAAAATACAAAAAAGGATATGGAATCGAACCTTCTGATGATCCTTTGAAAAGTAGTCTTCAGGAACAGGTTTTAAAACACGTCGAAGGACATTTGATTGGTCCCACCATTGTACGTCTGGCCATGAAAGGAATGTTTCACAAATACTTTATGGAGACTTCTTTCCAACCCGAAGAGTTTCATAAATCTGCGGAAAACTTTAAAAAAATACTGGACTTTTTTGTACATCTTGGATGGTTCTTAGAAAAAAATGGCAATTATCAGTTTACCGAAACCGGTTTGTTCTATGCCAAAAGAGCCAGTGCTTACGGTGTTACAGTTTCTTATTTGCCCACCTTTGCCAAAATCGAAGAATTGATTTTTGGTGATCCTTCAGTTTTAAGAATGATAGCCGATGGTGAAAATGAAATTCACGTAGATCGCGAAATGAATGTATGGGGAAGCGGTGGTGCTCACGATACTTATTTTAAAGTGGTAGATGAAATTATTGTCACCCTGTTTAATTTACCAATCGAACAGCAACCTAAAGGAATACTTGATATGGGGTGTGGTAATGGTGCTTTTTTACAGCATATTTTTGAAGTTATCGATAGGCAGACTTTACGTGGAAAAATGCTTGACGACTACCCTTTGTTTTTGGTTGGTGCCGACTATAATCAGGCAGCTTTAAAAGTAACCAGAGCTAACCTTATCAAAGCGGACATCTGGGCGAAGGTGATCTGGGGCGATATTGGAAACCCTCAACTGCTTTCGGAAGATCTGAAAGAAAACTACAATATAGATCTTAAAGACCTGCTTAACGTAAGGACTTTTTTAGATCACAACCGAATTTGGACAGATCCCCAACACATCAACAAAGATAGAATCAGTACGTCTACCGGTGCATTTGCTTACAGAGGAAAAAGAATCAGTAACAATCTGGTCGAAGATAATCTGTTGGAACATTTACAAAAGTGGTCTCCTTATGTGCGTAAATTTGGCTTGCTGTTGATTGAATTGCATACCATCAATCCGAAACTTGCAGCCGCTAATATCGGAAAAACTCCCGCAACGGCTTATGATGCTACTCACGGTTTCTCGGACCAGTATATTGTGGAAATTGACGTTTTTAATAAAGTCGCAGCAGAAGCCGGATTATTTCCGGACCAATCGATTTTTAAACGATTCCCGGATGCCGACATCGCTACAGTAAGTATCAATTTATTGAAGGGGAACTAAAAACTAAAACTTAAAATTATTACTATTTTAAACCTTCTGAGTATAATTCATTTTAATATGTAGGAACATAGGTTTAACATCCATTTCACCTCATTTAAATACACCTAATATGAGGTGGAAGGAATGTATTTTCTTTTAGATTAAAAGCTATATTTCTATGTGATTAATCATTTTTTTTTGATTAAACTTAACCCAACGGATTATTCAAACATTTTTTTGTCGTTTAGCATAATTCCCACAAGCCTTAGAATTCTTAGTTGCACTTGTACTTTTAGTCCGGAAATTACTGCTCTTTATCTTTATTCCTTCACCAAAAAGAGTCTCTTCCATAACAAAATCTCTTTCTAATTGGAGTCCTTTCAGATTATTGAACTCTTTAATAGTTTTTAAAAATTAGATAAACTACTACAAAACAGGTATTTATACGTAATTTAAATCTGTTTTGTTATTGTAACTTTATTCTTATTAATCAAATTCAGCACTACACTGCAGTATCGTCTACAAGCCTTTTGCAATTTATTTTGTCCGAACATTATATTGAAAAAGCACTACTATCATTCTCACTTCACGCCTCAATTTTATACGATAATCCAATCCCTCTTTTTGAATTATTTCAAACTGACCCATCAATATGCATTACAAATCCATATAACAATTATTGCATTTTTTATTAACCCCTTAAACCACAAACAATGAACTTAAAAGAAAAACTTAACGAAATTGGCCAAAAGCCGGACATGATTTTAATTATTACTGATGAGCAGCGCGCTACTCAACATTTTCCACCGGGATGGGAGGAAGAAAACCTTCCTACACTAACTTTTCTAAAAAAGAATGGTTTTAGTTTTGACCGTGCATTTTGTAACACCTGCATGTGCTCCCCTAGCCGTTCGACCTTATTCACAGGTCTATATCCAGCAAAACATGGCGTAAGTCAAACGTTAACCGAAGGTGGTCTGTTGTCACCTCAGGAACCTACACTTAGCAATGCACTGCCTAATATTATGAATACACTTTGGGCCGATGGCTATGATGTGCAATTCAGGGGAAAATGGCACATGAGTAAAGGTGTTGCTCCTAATGGAACTAAAACAAACTATGAGGATTTAACGGCCGCCGATATTTCACTCTTTGGGGCTATGGGCTGGATTGCTCCCGACGCCGGTGAAGATGTGAACCCGCTTAATTTTGGAGGTGGCTACGCCAATCACGACGCCAGATACACCGCCGAAGCTATTCAATATCTAAAAGAAGTGAGAGCGCAGAGAGCTGCTGGAAATCATAAACCTTATTGTTTGATTCTTTCACTCGTAAATCCTCATGATGTATTGGCTTATCCTAATACAGCGGGTACATCAGGATATCATCCGGATAGCTGGTCAGGTAGAGAAATTGGGCTTCCTTCCACTGTAAACGAAAATTTACTGGAAAATAAAAAACCTATGGCTCAGGAACAAATTCTGATTAATATGGCTTTAACTCTTGGAGCGATCAATAGTACCGAAGATAAACTGAATTATATTAATTTTTATGGTTATTTGTTAAGTCTTGCCGACAAACAGTTTGGCTACCTGATTGACGAATTGTACAGAGAAGATGAACACGGCAAAAAACTCGCCGATTCAGCCTTAGTTACAATGACATCCGATCACGGAGAAATGGGACTTGCTCATGGCGGATTACGTCAGAAAACTTTTGTCGCTTATGAAGAAGCTTTAAGAGTTCCCCTTGTTATATCTAATCCGATATTATTTAAAGATCATCCTGTCAAACACTCTATGGCCTTAGCAACCTTAGCAGATATTTTTCCAACTTTTATTGATATGGCCAACGTATCCAATCCGCCAACGGGACTTGCAGGCACCAGTTTACTGCCAATAATGCAGGACAACACTCCTGTTCAGCACAGTATACTGTTTACTTACGATGATATCAAAGCAGGTTCGAACAGTACCTGGACGATCGTAAGAGCTGCGAATCGCATTCGATGTATCAGAACCGAAAAATGGAAATTCGATTATTACTTTGATGCCGCCACGGCCTACTTCAAACAGTATGAGCTGTATGATTTAGTTAATGACCCATTGGAAATCACCAATCTTGCCTACGATCCGGCTTATAGTGAAATCAGACACGAATTAGAAGAACAACTGCATCAACTTGAGGTTGAAAAACTTTGGGTGAATGCGCCAAAAGATGTTTATAGTACGACAACGTTTAACTAAAAAACAGCTGCAGGACACAGTTCCAAAAAAATAAAGTACTAATCAAAAAGAAAAATTATGTCAGAAAATATAAATCTGGAAGTCAATACGGCAAAGTATACGGATTTCAATTATCCTAATGGCGGAGAAACCAGCATACAAGGCGTAAGAGGCGTAACAGGATCTGAAAATGTATACATTTCAGGCAGTTTAATAGGTCTTGATGATATTGTTCAAGGCTTAATCTATGAAGGACCGCTAAATGGAAGCGGTAATCAGGGTAAATGGAATATTGTAAATTTTCCAAGCACGCCAACAGCAACAGTTATCAATACCTCTTGCTACGGTCCTAATAACGGACATCATGGCAAAGTACAAATAGTAGGCTCCTATAAAATATCTGCCTCTTCCGGTAAAGCTCCAAGCGGAAATCTTGGTTTTTATTACGAAGGTCCTGTAGATGGTTCAGGAACCTGGATTCAGGTGTCGCCAAATGGCGGTAATACCAATAATGTATTTGTTCATAGTATAATGGGCGGAATCGCTGTTGGAAATTATGATGTAGAGAATGACAAGAATGGATATGCATTTCTGTATGATGTTGTCACTAAAGAATACATTGATTTTAAAGTTCCCGATTCCTTAACGACTACTTTGTACGGTATCTGGCATAATGGTGGCGATCATTATACTATGGCAGGCGGTTACTCGAGTGCTAAATTAGGGGAGATAAGTCAGGCTTTCCTTGTGGATTACAATTCCAAAACGAGGAAAACAACTAATTTAAAATCGTTTAGTTACAAGAATGAAACGATTCTGTCTGTAGTTACACATTTTGAAGGGATCACCGCATCCAAAGACAATGGTTATCATATGACGTCTGACTGGATTAGTGTTAACGGAAAAGATATGGGAGCTTCCTTTGTTGCTGTAAATCGAAATTCAGATGGCTCATTTGGAGAAGCCAACTGGATAGATATTGATTTTCCGGATGCTAACAGTACAAGTGCTAATACCGCTTATCAAAATAGTATTTTAGGTGTTTATACAATGAAAGATGATTCGGGTACCGTAACAGTGTCTTCGTATGTTGCAAAAGTTCATCCTTGAAAATAGAGCAATAATCATCTAAGTTGGAAATTTTAACGCAAAGCGCGCTAAGAATTTTAGCTGTATACACTCAGAAAAACAAAGTTCGCAAAGCTATACCTAGACAAAGCTTTGCGGACTTTATGTTTTTTATATAAAACCTACGCATAAAAAAACTTAGCGTACTTTGCGTTAAATGTCAAAGTATTTCACTCCATTTGAGGCTGAAAATTTTAACGCAAAGCACGCTAAGAATTTTAGCTGTATACACTTAGAAAAATAAAGTTCGCAAAGCTATACTTAGACAAAGCTTTGCGGACTTTATGTTTTTTTATATAAAACCTACGCATAAAAAAACCTTAGCGTACTTTGCGTTAAATATCAAAGTACTTCACTCCATTTGAAGCTTAAAATTTTAACGCTAAGCACGCGAAGAATTTTAGCTGCATACACTTAGAAAAATAAAGTTCGCAAAGCTATACCTAGACAAAGCTTTGCGGACTTTATGTTTTTTATATAAAACCTACGCATAAAAAAACCTTAGCGTACTTTGCGTTAAAAAGCCAAAGTCTGCAAAGCTTTTCTTTTATAAAAAAAGAAATCGTCTCAAGTTTTACCTTGAGACGACTTCCTTCAATTTCATACACTCATAAAAATAATAAGCGTTTCACTAGAAAAATATTAGTTTTTAATTATTTTTCTAGTCACTACTTTTCCTTTTTCAGAGATAAACTGAACGATGTAAATTCCCGGAACTTGTTTGGAGATATTTACACTAAATTCTTTTTGTTTATTTGTTTTTTCTTCAAAAACAACCGTATTGAAAATGCTTGTTATTTTTAATGTTCCCTGCTCCTCACTATTTACGGCTATTTTAAATATACCGTTTGTTGGATTTGGATAGATGGCAACCAAACGGGATTCAGGAGCTTCAACAAGTGACGTGGCGCCGGCTTTAGTATTCGGTTTAGCTTTTACCAGTGCAAAACGCTCTCCTCCTTCAAGTTCTCCGCTTTTAGCATCTTCCTGAACAAGGTCTAAGGTAATTTGCTCTTCAACAGGGAAATCTTTTGCCACTTTGAAATCAAATGTAATTCCGAAAGTTTCATCAATATCAATAGGCAGGTTTGCTATGGATGCTTCTCTGGAAGTAATAAGAATTTTATTTTTATCTAAAATCTGTACGCCTTTCAGACTTCCATTGGCCTGTGCTCTTTCAAATAGTTTTGGATCCAGTGTAGCTTCGACTGTACCGCCCAAATCAAAGAAATTATTCTTCAACTGTTCGTTAAATCCTCTGTCTATAAATCTCACGTTGATATTTTTAGATCTGATTCCTCTGATGAATACTGCAGTTGGAGGAACAAAATCAGTCGTGTTCAGGTTGTAAACACTTAAATTTTTCCAGGCAATATTGTTGTTGTTTTTGGTGTTTACACCTATACCCACATTAGTTTGTTCATTAAACATCGGATCTTCTGATGATTCTATTCTTGCCGCTAAACAAAAATGGTGTACATCGTAAGTGAAATCAGTAGGATTTGGCGGATACCAAGGAATAACCACTGTAGCATTTCCACCTGCAGCAATTGCCGGGATAGCTACCTCTCCGATATAATCACCATGCAATACAGGTCCTACATAAAAACTAA
The DNA here is from genome assembly GCF_903469665.1 of Flavobacterium sp. UGB4466. Taxonomy (GTDB): domain Bacteria; phylum Bacteroidota; class Bacteroidia; order Flavobacteriales; family Flavobacteriaceae; genus Flavobacterium; species Flavobacterium lipolyticum. Next base: position 9,205 of record NZ_CAGKLC010000119.1, read on the forward strand.
CAAAATTGGTTGGCCATGTTAGTCCTGAAGAAGCTTTTGCAAAATACAATTTCACTTTACCGGAAGCACTAGGAACGGTTCCTTTATTAGTAACTTTAACGTATACTCCGTTTGGAGAACTTAGTTTAAACTCAGGATTTTCATGTGTAGTTCCTCCATCAATGGTTTGTCTTACCCAGATATCATCACTGATCCACATAGGTCCAGAATCCGGATTTGGTTGTAATCCCACATCAAACGGTCTGTCTTTGATGTAAAGATCCGGTACGGTAATTCCGGTTACCACTGTTGAAAAATTCTGACTTCCATTGACCAAACTTCCTTTATGGGTTACGGTTATGGTATACGTTCCCGCTGCACCAACAATTCTGATGCGCTCAAAAGGGTCTCTGGTATTGTCACCCAATCCGTTTGTTGTTGCAGTAAGCAATCGGTATGGAAAATTAGTTCCTGCTCCATTAGTCACGCGAATATCTAAATCATTTATCAATTTTGCTGTACCAATATTTGGTGTACTTCCTGAATAAGCAACACCGGCAGGATCTGTCCACGAAATAGAAGCAATTAACGGATTAACTCCGTCTGAAGTGACCGACAATGTATAAGTACCCCCATTCACCAGTGTACTTTCCTGAACAATTGATGCTGTTCCGTTTTTTGTAATGGTTTCCGCAGCAAATTTTGCGTTCAGTAAACCCCATCCAAAAATTGCATCAGGACCAACAGCTCCTGCATCGTCTGCGGTATGGAGCGCCAATCCTTTTAGAGTGGCAGCGCGCATAAAGTTTCCGGTCAGATTTTTATAATGCTGTTGCAATAAAAGTAAAGTTCCGGTTACGTTTGGAGCTGCCATTGAAGTTCCGCTGGCATTACCATAACTACTATTAGTTAATGGTGTTACCGGATTTGTAAGTGTGGCTGTGGAATAAACAGAGGCTCCGTTTCCGGCAAGATCCGGTTTGATTCTCAAATCGTCTGTAGGCCCCTGACTGCTGGACCCGCTAATGGTAACACTTGTTAAGGCTCCCGTTGAACTTATCACAGCGTCGTTAGCATTAGCAATCACCAGATTGTTTTTAGAAGTCGAAAATCCTGTAAGTTTATCATAAGCGGTAAAACCACCTAACGGACTTGTATTTGCAGTGTTATCACCGCCATCATTTCCGGCTGATTTCACCTGCAGGTAATAAGGAGCATTAAACATCAGATTGTCCCAGTCTCTGGCAGTAGTTTGATAAGCACCAAACTGCCACGGCGCTATCAGAACTGTTCCAGCAGAGTTTCTTGTAGCCCACCCATAAGAATGATTGGAGATCAGCATTCCGTTTGCCGCTGCTGTAGTGGCTTCAGTCAAATCGTTAGTCCATTCGTTCGTTCTGGCATTTCCCTGAAAGGCCATTCCTTTGGATGCCGCTACAGTACCTGCCGCAACAATAGTACCTGTTACGTGATTGGCGTGCTGGCTGTTGTTACTTCCGGCAACAATAGTCGTAACCCCATCATTAATGGACACTCTTCCGCCAAACTCATTGTGAGTGGGAAGTGTAGCACCGCCATCCCAAACATAAGCCGTCATGTTTTGTCCGTTAAGATTCAATCCTAAACCACCACCGGAATTCAAATAATTTGCCCGTGTGGATTTTGCCGCATTTACATTTTCAGTAGCAAAATAGATGGGCGTTTTGCCGTCGGCACTTACATCTACTAATTCGCTTGTAGTTCCATTTTTGTTACTAAAGGAAGTACGCCAGCCATTAGCCTTAGCAAGGTTACTAATTCTTTGTTTCTTCTGGTCCGCCTCTGTTTGATATCTCTGACTCAGAGACTGTAGTTCAGACACGTTACTTCCGGACCTAATTTTTGCAATATCATTCTGAGTTTGTGCGTAAGTGGCTCCACAGACACACAGCAACATAATTTTGTATAAATTTTTCATATAATTTGATTTAAGGGGTGAATCATTCTTTATATCTCAAAAATCTTTACAACTAAAAAGGGGGGCTTCTGGTTTCCATAATTTGAATGGTTTAAAGGTTAAATAATTGGTAGAATATTGTAAGGTTTAACGTTGCAGTAAGTGTATTTGCACAAGTGCTATTTACCTACAAATACAATGTAATTTGTAGGATTTTATTCCAAACACAACAAAACTCGTTAAACTAAGCGAAGTACAAAAGAGTATAAACACCTGATTTAAAGATA
>NZ_CAGKLC010000120.1 GCF_903469665.1 Flavobacterium sp. UGB4466
TATTAAAATGTTAAATATATAACAATTTTAATTTCATAAAAATATTGGATGCTTTTTTTTAATGCTAAAAAAATGGAAATTCTTTTTAATGATAAATATTTTTCAAAACTAAAATGCTTTTTAAGGACTATTGAAGTATTTTTGTATGAGAATCGAAAGTTATAGAAAATATGAAAAGAAGAATTGTTTTGGCAGCTGCTTTTATGGGAATGTTAGCGATCATTTTAGGCGCTTTTGGGGCGCATTTACTGAAGAAATACTTGTCTATAGAAGAATTAAATACTTTTGAAGTTGGTGTTCGTTATCAAATGTATCATGCCTTATTCTTACTTTTTCTTTCGACCCGAAAAGATATCGCCGAGAAAACGGTGAAAACAATCTACAATTTGGTTGTGGCCGGTGTGCTGCTTTTTAGCGGATCTATCTATTTGTTAGCCACAAAAAGTCTCACGGTTTTTGATTTTAAAATTATCGTATTCGCAACTCCATTGGGTGGTTTTTTATTAATTATTGCCTGGGCGTTATTATTTGTTACGATTTTGAGGAGAAAATCATAAAATACCGAATAAAAAATTCTATCTAAAAATTAATCTTTAATTTTGTCTCATAAATAACATATAATCTTGTTTATGTGAGTTTCCATTGTTTTTTGCTTTAATGCATAAATAATATAACAAATTCATTTATAGGGTTATAGAAAAATGAATTAGAGGCATTTATTTTTTGTTTTATTCATTTTAGGAGTTTAAATTTTAACTAATTAGCATAAATAAAAGTGAAATTTAAATTTTTTTAAAGGTTTAATAATAAATTATATAATTTTGCATTCTCTTAAACATCACACACAACTAAAAATTTATGGACAGTCACACAGTTTTCACGCAATCGATTTCGCTGAAAGAATTAGGAATTGAAAATGCAAAGGTTCGATATCAACTATCTGCAGATGAATTACATGCGATCACTTTGCAATCAGGTCAAGGTGTTGAGAACTCCACGGGAGCATTGGCAATTAATACGGGCGAATTTACAGGACGTTCTCCTCAGGATCGTTATATTGTAAAAGATAGTATTACCGGAGATCAGGTTTGGTGGGGAAATGTTAACATTTCTTTTGAACCGGATGCTTTTGAAAGATTATACAATAAGGTAACACAGTATTTATCAAATAAAGAAGTTTTTGTTCGCGATTCTTATGTTTGTTCTGATGCTAATTACAGATTAAATGTTCGTGTTGTTACGGAAACAGCATGGTCTAATTTGTTTTGTTACAATATGTTTTTAAGACCGGAAGAGTCAGAATTGACTAATTTTACTCCGGAATGGACGGTAGTTTGTGCTCCGGGTTTTATGGCAGATCCTGCTGTAGACGGAACGCGTCAGTCTAATTTTGCTATTTTAGATTTTACTAAAAAGATCGCACTTATTGGAGGAACAGGGTATACAGGAGAAATGAAAAAAGGGATTTTCTCTGCATTAAACTTCATTTTGCCGGTTTTCAAAAATACTTTACCAATGCACTGTAGTGCGAATGTTGGTGAAAAAGGAGATACTGCAATTTTCTTCGGATTATCAGGAACAGGAAAAACTACTTTATCAGCAGATCCGCAACGTAAGTTAATCGGAGACGATGAACACGGCTGGACTGCAGAAAATACAGTTTTCAACTTTGAAGGTGGATGTTATGCAAAAGTAATTAACCTTACAGAAGAAAACGAGCCGGACATTTTCAGAGCGATCAAAAAAGGAGCGCTTTTAGAAAATGTGGTTTTCAAAGCGGGAACAAACGAGGTAGATTATGATGATGTTTCCATCACTCAAAATACACGTGTAAGTTACCCAATTACTCATATCGACAATATTCAGCCAGGTTCTATTGGACATAATCCTAAGAATATATTTTTCTTAACGGCGGATTCTTTCGGAATTTTGCCTCCAATTTCAAAACTGACTCCTGGACAGGCTGCTTACTATTTTATCTCAGGATATACCGCTAAAGTTGCCGGAACTGAAGCAGGGGTTACAGAGCCTCAGCCTAATTTCTCAGCTTGTTTTGGAGCACCATTCATGCCGTTACACCCAACACGTTACGCAGAAATGCTAACTAAAAAAATGGAAGAAGCTAACGTAACTGTTTGGTTGATCAATACAGGTTGGACAGGTGGTCCTTACGGAACGGGAAGCCGCATGAAGTTGAAATACACTCGTGCCATGATTACCGCTGCCTTAAACGGAGAATTGGATAACGTAAACTTTAAAAATCATAAAGTATTTGGAATTGCACAGCCTGAAACTTGTCCAAATGTTCCAAATGAAATTTTAGATCCTAGAAACACTTGGGAAGATCCTGAGTTGTACGACAAAAAAGCAGTTGAATTGGCTCAGAAATTCAAAGCTAATTTCGCGAAATTTGAAGAATTTGCCAATGCCGAAATTTTGGCAGGTGCACCGATCATAGAATAAGGAAGATTACTAATTCAAACTAAAAAAAGCTGTTCGTTATGAACAGCTTTTTTGTTTGGTTTTCAGTCTCAGTCTCAGTCTCAGTCTTCAGTCTCAGTCTTCGGAGTCTTCAGTTACAGTTTTCAGTCGCAGTTAAGAAACTGCAAACTGTGACTGCGACTGCTAATTGCGACTGTAAACTTATTTCTTCTCATCAATACGTTTCTGGATCAAATCCCAGGCATAGTAGTGAAAGGTCATCCCGTTACTCATGGCTACGAAAAGGCCATTTTTAAAGCTTCCGCCTAGATTGATGCTGGTAACATCGGCACCATCACATTCAATAGTCGATGTTGGAATTTCTGCTAAAAGTGGGTAGCTATTCGGATTGCCATTTGCTCCTTCCCTTGGGTACACCATAAAAGTGTTCGCTTGCTGGTTGGAGACCAGAATGTATCCGGTAGAATCTGTTTTCTTGTAAATCGCGATTCCTTCATTGTCTCCTTTAAAACCAGTTTTTCCAAAAATGGCGAGTTCTTTGTTGTCGTTTAAGGCAGGATCGGCTTTGTATTTTCTGATTCCGAATTGTTCATCGCAATACAAAACAGTGCCCAATTCATTATCTACTGCAATAGCTTCGATTTCTTTCTTCCCGCTGTAGGCACCAAACTTTCGAACGACTTTTGCTGTTGCCAATTTTCCATTTCCTGAAAGTTCGTATTGCCACAAGTAACTTCCTGATGGTCCTGATTTTCTGCCTACAATAGCAAAGATTTTGCCATCCGTTTTTCGGGTATACAAAGCAATTCCCATTGGATCACGTAATTCTTCACCCTCGAAAACAGCGATTCCACCATTGTCAATTGCTTTTAAATCAGGTAAACTAAAGATTCTTATTTTGTTTGATTCACGTTCTGTAGTAACAGCAACATCCACTTTTTTTCCATCTACGATTAAGCCGTAAGCGATATCAACATTGTTCGGGCGTTTTAAAACTTCAGATTTTGCAATGATTTTTCCTTTTAAATCAAAAGCGTACAAAGCACCGTCTGTATCTTTATCCGTTCCTATAATAATGCTTTTAGAAGAATCTGTTGGGTGAATCCAGATCGCAGGATCATCTGTGTCGTGTGGCAAGGCTTCGGTAACAACGGTTGGTTTTACAGCATTTGCAGCTACAGGTGCTAGTTTGTCCTCTTTACAAGCGATGAATAAAGTGCTTAAAAGTATAAAGGCGAGTATCGTTTTATTTTTCATTATGGATTCGATTTTTAATACCATTAGACAGAACTGTTGGGCTCTGTCTAATGTAAGGATTTTAGGTGTAAATTATTATAAGTCAAGTTTCAAGCCGAAATTGTATCGGGCCTGATAGTACTCTGCTTGTTTGGTATGTGTCTTAACTCCCTGATAGTAACGCAAAGGCTGATTGGTTAAGTTGTTGGCTTCAGCAAAAAGACGAAGCTTTGATGTAATTTTGAATGAAGCGTTTGCGTCTAAGAAAAATTGTTTATCGTAATAACTGTCTTTATAAGATTCTGAACCCAACTCATCTAAATAATCTGAAGTGAAATTGGTCGATACTCTGGCAGAAAAACGTTTGTTTTCCCAGGATAAAGAGCCATTAAACATATGCGGAGTGGTTCCCGGAAGACTGATGTTGTTTCTTTCGTTTCCATCTTCATCTGCGATTCCTTTTGCTTTAGATTTGGTATAGGTATAGTTCAGATAAATACCAAATCCTTTAAGGAATTTCCCCGGAAGGAAATCCAACTGACGCTGAAAAGCGACTTCAAAGCCATAAACATCAACAGTATCTCCGTTTCTGGATTGTAAAAACGACCAGTTTTCACCTGCCGGAATTGGATTTGCCTGGTTTGGGAAATCAGCAGCAAATTTTGCAGCAGTGTATTGGTTGTCGCTATAATTGTAAATGAAATTTTCCAGTTTTTTATAGAAAACACCTCCTGAAATTAGTCCGACAGATTTGAAATAGTTTTCGGCCATGAAATCATAATTGTACGAGTAAGTGGCATCAAGATCCGGGTTTCCGGCTGTAATTTCTTTTTCGGCAGCAATATTGTTTACATATGGAGCCAAAGCATAATAGTCCGGTCTGGCCAAAGCGGTTGTAGCGGCAGCTCTTAAAACTAAATCTTTGGTCGCGTTGTATTGGAATGAAATACTTGGCAATAAATTAGTGTAAGAGTTGGTCGTATTGATTTGACTTTCTAATTTTTCTTCATCCAAAACACGGTTTCCGGTATAATCAATATGAGTGTTTTCTACTCTAAAACCTAAAACCATAGACAGTTTATCGTTAAAATCCTGATCCCATCTTACATAAGCGGCATAAATGTTTTCTTTGGCATTAAAATTTACTGCTAAGAATTCTGATGGATCTGCTTTTTTGTTGAATAACGCAGCGTTGTTTAAATCTAAACTTCCTAAAAAGTTAGCTGAAGCAAAACTACCCGGAACATATTTACTACCCGGATTAAAGTTTTGACCGTCATAGAAACTGTTTGGAATCTGCGACAGCAAAGCCATATCAGTATTGATTGGTGTGTAGGCAAAGAAATTGTTGTTTCTTTCTTTTTCTTTCAATCGAAGACGGAGTCCGGTTCTTAATCTGCCTTTTTGAGATGGTATAATAGTAAAAGGGAAACGGATATTAATTTTTGCTCCAAATTCACTTTCGCTGGTTTCATTTGTATTTTCGGTAGCCGTTTGGAACTTGAATTTGTCCAGCGACTCTCCGGTGGTTGCGATTAACGGAAATTCGATATCAGATAGATTCTGAGTTAAGTCCAAACCTTTTTGGCGGTATTCGATATAACGTTCTTCCGGACGGTATTCTCTGGCTTTTGCATAATTGGCCGACCAGTCCAAATCCAGTTTAGAGTGGATTAAATGTTCTCCACGAATAGAATAATTCTGAACACGTTGGTCTTCTAAACGGCTGTTTTTATTACGATTATTGTCAGACCCACCTTTGGTTTGACGTTTTACACGGCCTTTAAAAGCTGTAATTTGTCCACCATTATAAATGGGCTGAATATCATCATAAGTAGTTCTGAAACGATTTTCTCTATCGTCTCTCCAGTTGTAAATGGCATTGGCAAAAATGGTGTTATTTTCATCAAATTTGTAATCTAATGCCACAGATCCGCTGCGACGAATACGCTGTACATCGTATTTTCTAATCTCGGATGCCTGTAAGTATTCATTTCCGAATTTATCTTTTACCCATTCGTTCTCAATATTATCAGATCCGTAATTCACATTGTTATAAGATCCGCTGAAAACGGCTCCCAGTTTATTGTCGAGAAAACGATTTCCATAAACCAGTCCGGCGGTATAAGAGGCGTGTTCACGAATTGGCAGATAACCTCCGGCCAGTGTTGCAGAAATTCTCTCTCCATTTGGTGTAGCTCTTGTGATCAGGTTTACAGAACCTCCAATAGCATCTGCATCCATATCGGAAGTTAAGGTTTTGTTGACTTCAATTGTCGAAATCATATCCGATGGGATCAAATCCATTTGTACATTTCTGTTGTCTCCTTCTGCTGATGGAATACGATCTCCATTTAAAGTAACAGAGTTCAATGAAGGAGCAAGTCCGCGAATAATAATGTTACGGGCTTCACCCTGATCGTTTTGCATTGTGATTCCCGGAACACGCTTTAAGGCATCCCCAACGTTGGCATCCGGAAAACGCCCCATTTGGTCAGAAGAGATTACGTTTCCAATGTTTTTGTTGTTTTTTTGTTGGTTCAGGGCTTTTGCCTGACCTTTTAAGATGTCTCCCACCACAACTTCGTTCAATTCAGTTCCCGAAGTTTTAAGCGCAAAATCAATTACGTTGTTTTTACCCTGTTCCACTGTAATTTCTTTTGTGAGAGCGGTGTATCCAATATATTTTACCTGTAACTGGTAGGTTCCTGCATTTATGCTAAGCAATTCAAAATGACCGTTGTAATCTGTAACAGTGTATTTGTTCTCACCTACAATTTGAATCATTGCTCCCGGTAAAGGAAGTTTGTCATCTGTATCCAGCACTTTTCCTGAGATTATGGCCTTTTGAGCATAACCAGATAAGGCTAAAAACAGAAGTGTAATTACTAAATAAATTTTTTTCATTTGTGTTTTAGTTTGATTTGCTGCGAAACTAGAACCTGAATGTTATTAAAGGACTTAAAAAAAATTAACATAGTGTTATGATTCGTCATTTATATTAAAAATAGATTAATGTTGAAATAACATTTAAATGAGAAATGTTTTTTAAGAAGCCAACTTAAAAGAAATGAACTATTTAACTTAGAATTTAATTTTTTGGCGCTAAATTTGCCCTATCACAGGAGCCCAAAGGGCGGACTGACGAAATAATCATCAATCAAAAATCATCAATCATGTTAAAACAATTTTTTATCCTTTGCTCCGGAGCCGATCGGGATCTGCTCGAAGGCTGTTCAAATGGCGAACAAACCAAATATGTTGGTATTGGCGCCACGGTTTTTTTTACTGCCGTTATGGCTTTTCTGGCCAGTGCTTATGCGCTTTTTACCGTTTTTGACTCTCTTTATCCGGCCTTAGCTTTTGGATTTGTCTGGGGCTTGCTCATCTTTAATCTGGACCGATTTATCGTTTCGACGATTAAAAAAAGGGATCGTTTTATGGATGAATTTATTCAGGCCACTCCCAGAATTATATTGGCTATTATTATAGCAATTGTAATTTCGAAACCTCTGGAAATTAAAATTTTCGAAAAAGAAATCAATACCGTTTTATTGAAAGAAAAAAATGAGATGGAATTGGCGAATAAAAAGCAGGTAGGTAATTATTTTAAATCAGATTTAGATAAAAACAAGGCTGAGATTGCTGCTTTGAAAAATGATATTCTGACGAAAGAAAAAGAAGTAAATGCTTTGTACTCTACTTATATCACGGAAGCTGAAGGGACTTCGGGAACGAAGAAACTGGGGAAAGGACCGGTTTATAAGGAAAAACGAGATAAACATGATGCGGCTTTAAAAGAGCTTGCAGCTTTAAAGACTACTAACGAAGCAAAAATTGCCGAGAAAGAAAAAACAGGAAAACAATTACAGACTGACTTAGATAAAAAAGTCACGCAGACACAGCCCATCATTGAAGGTTTTGACGGATTAATGGCGCGCATTAATGCCTTGAATAAGTTACCTTGGCTTCCTTCATTTTTTATCATGCTGTTGTTTCTGGCAATTGAGACTTCTCCAATTATAGCAAAATTACTGGCTCCTAAAGGCGAATTTGATTTCAAACAGGAAGAAGCCGAAACGGCTATGAAAGCGACTTTGGAACAAAATAAATACCAGCGTGAATTATTGGTGAGAACCAGTGCCGAAATGCACGATAAAGTATACGCTGATATTGCCGGAGACAGAGGTCTTTTTGATTTACAGCGTAAAAATGCAAAAGAGTTACTGGAGCTGCAATCGAATAGTTTTGTAGAGAAGCAGAAAGCTACTTTGTAAGTCGTAAAGTCGCAGGTCGAAAGTCATAAAGTAAAAAAGCCAGAAATAGAAAAACTTCTATTCTGGCTTTTTTGTTGATATCAACAAGAGCATTAAGACTTTAAGACTAAATTACATATAGCTTAAAATCTCTTTTTTATAGGTATCATATTCCCCTTGCATGATTAAACCATTGTCAAGCAGTTTTTTATAATTCTGCAGTTTATCAAAAAGTTCTTCTTTGGATAAGTCGCTTAATTTACGTTCTCCTGTAGAAGCTGGAGCGGGTTGAATAGGTTCAAAAGTTTCATAAGGAGTAGCGGCAGCAGGCAAAATCTCAGCAAAACTGGTTACTTCTTCCGTTTCAACTTCTTCTACGTCGTCTTCAAAATCATCTTCAACGATTGGTGTTGCTTCAGTTATTGGAGTCTCAGAAGCAGTAGGATTTTTTAACAAATCCAATTGCTCTTTAGCATATGTATAAATTTTTCTGGCCTGAGTTTTCGGAATATAATCGATCGAAATGGTCAGATCAGTTTTGGTGCCAAATGAGAATTCAGAACCTAAAATGTTTTCTTTTACAAAAGTGCTTGTTATATCATCCCAGGTATAATCTGTAAAATCCATTGATAAACCTAAGTTTTTAGGTTTGCAGATAATAATACGTTTGTTGGTTAAGATTATGCTATCCGGAAAAACAGTAATTGCAGGTTTTTTTTGAACCGCAATGTACCCGATTTCTTCGTTTTTCATCAATAAATCATTGAGCTTCGAAGTGATTTTTTCAATCGCTTTAGGGTCTTGTTCTTCGTTCAGAAATTTTTTAAATTGTTCTTTCATGATTGATAAGTTGCTAAGTTACATGGTAACTGAGTTGCTAGTTTTTTGGTCTTATGCTGCAAATGTAATGCCTAATTTTCTAATTCGATAATTTCATTCTGAATTTTCTTTGTCAAACTTTTGAAAACCAATTCATACGAATGATCGATCAATTCTTTAACGAAAGCGGTTGGTAAACTTCCGTTGAGAGCGATCGTATTCCAGTGCACTTTGCTCATATGAAATCCGGGTTTGATTTCTTCATATTCGGCTCTTAGTTCCTGAGCACGTTCGGGATCACATTTTAAGTTAACCGAGGGTTCGTTTTTTTCCCATTGTGATAAGGAGGATAATGCGAACATTTTTCCGCCAACTTTAAAAACCAAAGTGTCCTCGTCAAAAGGGAAGTGCTCGCTGACTCCTTTTTTTGAAAGACAATATTCGTAGTACGTTTCCAGATTCATATTATTTTTTATTTACCAATTTCACCTAAATGTGTATACTTAAAACCTTTTTGATATTTCAAACCATAACCGAAAAAACGATCCATCGCAGCATGAGAGAACAAAATGATTCCGATAAGTTGGATGTATTCTATTTTTAAATAACAACCTAAGGTATAAATTATTATTGCAATTCCTTTATGGTGGAACAGGTTGTAGGATAAAGCACCAATTTTGGAATTAAATAGATAACCCGTCATAGAAAAATCAGGAGCCAGAATGAAGACTAAAAACCACCACCACTGATAGTTTAAAAGGCTAAATAAATAGATTCCGAGAATAAACATTCCCAGTTCTTCAAGTTTGAGTATTGTTTTCATGATATCTTCTTTTCCATCATTTTTTCGGGATGTTGTAAAGCACTAAAACCAAATTTCTCATATAAAAAGTGAGCATCAGTGGTGGCTAACCTCCAAATCTGAATTTTTTTGAGCTGTGGATCGTTCATCATGTGTTCTACCAAAATAGAGGAATATCCTTTGCCACGTTGTTCTTCGGTAATAAAAACATCCATTACATAGCCAAAAACAACATAATCGGTAATGACTCTTGCAAAACCAATTTGTTCATCATTAAGATAAATGCCAAAACAAACCGAAGCATCTATCGTTGTTTGCACCTCTTCGATAGTTCTTCCGGCAGCCCAGTAAATGTCTTTCAGGAAATTTTGGATAAATGGAACATCAAGTTTGCTTTTATCTGTTGAAACGGTTATCATTTTAGAGGATCGATTTTATATTTAAGACTTTAGCTTGTAAGATTTGAAATCTGAAATAATATTGGTTTGCTTGGACTTGCATCATTTTCAAACGAAGCAATTTGGAGATTTAGTATATAGGCTCCGTCTTCGATTTCATCCGAAACAAAAATCATTTCGGTAATGGTTGCGTTTAATCGTGCGTCGGAATTGAGATTGTGGGTGTCTTTTACATTCCAAAACGCTTTGTGTGCCAGTAATTTTCCCTCATCATGTTCTCTGTCAACACTTGGTAAATCAATCAATAAATGCTGAATTTCGCTTTCGCGGATGAAAATTGCCGCTTCTTCTGATAAATAGGGCGGATTGGTATTGGAATATTTCGTTGATTTTTTATCCTTTTGATTTGGAAGCGTTCTAATAATTAAAGCTTCAATTGTTTTGCTGGGCGAAGCCAAATCACTTGTCCCATTGAGCGAAGTCGAAGTATGTGTCTCATTGAGCGAAGCCGAGGCATTTGTCCCATTGAGCGAAGTTGGAGTATGTGTCTCATTGAGCGAAGTTGAGGCATTTGTCCCATTGAGCGAAGCCGAAATATTTGTCACATTGAGCGAAGTTGAGGCATTTGTCACATTGAGCGAAGCCGAAATGTGTTCTTTCGTAATTACCAAATCATCACCCATTTTTTCGGGCTCAACTGTAATCAGTTGGGCAGTAAAGAAAAATTGCTTTAAGCACTGATTGATACTGAAAAAGTCATTCGTAATATGTCCCAAACACTCTGTATGCGTTCCATGGCCGTGAGGGTTGAAGAAAATATTATTGAAATTAGTAGATGATTTTCCTTCAGAGACCTTCCCAATCCAATCACCAAAAACGACTGGTTCAATGACTGGTTTTTCGATGTACCAGGCAATCGGGTTTTCGTCAGTATTCGTTAACGGAATTGAAATATCAATGGGTTTTGATAAGTCGATTTCGAAGTTGTTGATTTTTGCTATCATGTTTGTTTAACCGCAAGGGGCGCTAAGGTTTACGCTAAGAACGCCAGAATTTTTTATTAAAGATTGTTTGCTACTCTCCTGATACCATTTTTTATTAAACAAACATTGAAATTGATTAATAAACCTAATTTACAATTGGTTAGTTTTAAATAAGTTAATAATTGAGCAAAATGAACTTCATTTAAACAATCGACTGACTTTATCTCCAAAATTAATTTATTTTCTACTAAAATATCTAAACGATAACCAATATCTAATTT
>NZ_CAGKLC010000121.1 GCF_903469665.1 Flavobacterium sp. UGB4466
ATTTTACACAGGACTATTTAACTAACATACACTATAGAATTTAGTGTACACGAAAAAATATTATTATGGGTTACGATTTATTTACAAAGCTGAAAAAACTTAAAGTTACTGTCAAAGTAATAAACAATAATCTGGATGTTAAAGCTCCCAAAGGTGTTTTAAATGAAGAACTATTAAAGGAAATCAAATCAAAAAAGGAAGAATTAATTGATCTGGTGAATAAATATGCCAAAGATCAGGTTAATGAAAGCCATGCTATTCCTGTCGCACCAAAAAGCGAACATTACCCGCTATCTTCTTCCCAGCTTCGATTATGGGTTCTAAGTCAGATTGATAAAGCAAACTTCTCCTATAATATTCCCGGAATTCAGGTTATCGATGAAGCATTGGATTCTAATGCTTTTATGCTGGCCATTCGTGATTTGATTCATCGTCATGAAGTTTTAAGAACTGTTTTTAAAACCGTAGAAGAGGAAGAAGTAAGACAGTTTATTATAGCTCCGGAAGATTTTGAATTTCCTTTTCAGCAAATCGAAGTAAACGGTGATGAAGAAAAATTAAACGAAATCCTGACCGGTATAAGTAATACTTTTTTCGATCTTGAAAAAGGTCCTTTATTCAAGGGAGCTCTGGTAAAAGTTACCAACGACAGATTCGTTTTTGGATATAATATGCACCATATTATCAGTGATGGCTGGTCTATTGGTATCATGATTAATGAATTGCTTAAAAATTATGATGCCAGACGAAAAGGAGAAACCGTACAGAGTCATCCTTTGCAGATACATTATAAAGATTATGCTGTATGGCAGCAAAAGCAGTTAGCAGACGAAGTGTTCCATAAAGAGAGAAAGTATTGGCTGACTCATCTGGAAGGTGATTTACCGATACTATCACATTTTGGAGATTTCCCCCGTCCGGCTATCATGAGTTACAATGGAAATGTGACAAGAAAGGATATACCCGCAGCTTTGTATCAAAAGTTTAAATCCTTTTGCAGAGAAAATTCAGGTACTTTGTTTACAGGCTGTCTCAGTCTTATCAATGTACTATTGCACAAATACACCGAACAGGAAGATTTTATTGTTGGGAGTCCGGTTTCAGGCAGAACACATAAGGACATGGCCGACCAGATTGGATTTTATGTAAACACCCTGGCACTTCGAACACAATTCGGAGCCGCTCATTCTTTTGAAGAGGTTTTTCAGAAAAATAAAATGGTAACCTTAAATGCAATTGAAAATCAGAATTACCCTTTTGATGAATTAGTGAATCATCTCCACCTAAAAAGAGACCTCAGTCGTAGTGCTTTATTTGATGTTATGATTGATATTCAGAACGAAAATCAGAGCGACGATCAAAAAGCAGGTACATCCTATAACGAATTATTAAACGGAGGGGTTAGCAAATATGATTTAACCTTTACGTTCATAGAAAAGTCTGATTCCCTGACGGTTGAATTGGAATATAATACCGATATTTTTACCGGAGAAACAGCAGTCGGATTCCTAAAAGATTTAGAAAATATAGTAGAAGCAGTAGCTCAAAATCCGGTGGAGAAAATTGGCTCTCTTCCTCTGAATATAAATAGGAGAACAGCTCATTCTAAATTAGAATCCCCTGAAGAAATTGTGATAAATGAAGAGATAACCCATACGCTGCCGTCAACTCCGCTTGAAAAAGCATTGGCGGGGTTATGGGAAGAAGTTTTAGGAATTTCGCACATCAGTATGGAAGATAACTTTTTTGATTTGGGAGGGCATAGTTTAAAAGCTTCCAGGTTAATTAGTAAAATTCATAAAGAGTTTCGTGTAAAACTACAGCTAAAAGATTTGTTCATTCATACAAGTTTAGCTTCTCAATACGACCTAATAACCAAAGAACAAGAGGTTGATTATAGTGAAATTCCTGTATTGGAGAAACAAAATGGTTACCCGCTTTCCATAATGCAGCGTCGTTTGTGGATCCTGAGCCAGCATGAAGCAGCCAATATCGCCTACAACATGTCCGGGGCTTATGTATTTGAAGGGGAACTGGATTTCGATGCGTTAGAGAATGCATTTGTACAACTGATAGAACGTCATGAAATTTTAAGAACCAGCTTTAAAGAAAATGATCAAAAAGAAGTGTTGCAATACGTTACACCACTTGAAGACATTCTTTTTACCATAAAAAATACTGACCTGAGCCATACCAACGAAACAGTTCTCGAAAAACATTTGTTCGAAGATTTGTCAGCTCCTTTTGATTTGTCTTCAGGAACTTTGTTAAAAGCCAGTATCTACAAACAATCTCAAAACCGTTGGGTATTCAGTACCGTAATTCACCATATTATTAGTGATGCCTGGTCTATAGAAATCATTGTAAAGGAGTTGTTGCAGCTCTACAACAGTCTGGTAACCGGCGTTCCGTCAGCATTAACTCAGCTGCCTATTCAATACAAAGACTATTCGTCATGGCAGCTTACAGAGCTAAGCGGTTTCAGATTGGAGTTGCATAAAAACTATTGGCTGAATCAGTTTAAAGGCGATTTACCTACTTTAGATTTAGCAGCAGGAAAGCAGCGTCCACTTATAAAAACATACAATGGAGGGTTGTATACTAAGATGATTCCCCGTTCTTTAAGTGACAGATTCGATCAGCTTCTTAAAAGCCAGGAAACTACTTTGTTCATGGGATTACTTAGTGTAGTCAATGTACTGTTTTATCACTATACCCAGCAGGAAGACATTGTGATCGGAAGCCCTGTTGCAGGAAGAGACCACGCTGATTTAGAAAATCAGATTGGTTTTTATGTAAATACTTTGGCACTTAGGACTCAATTTTCGAAAAAAGACAGTTTCAATACGATCTTGTCTAAGGTAAAAAAAGTGGTTCTGGGAGCACATGAACATCAGTTATATCCATTCGACGATCTGGTTTCTTCCTTGGATATTCCAAGAGATATGAGTCGTAATCCTTTGTTTGATGTACAGGTTATTGTTCAAAACCAACAAGTATCAAACTCCAAAGGAATGGAGAATTTATCGGTTAACGAATATCAGGGAAAATTACCGGATTCCAGTGTGTTTGATTTGGTTTTTAATTTTGCTGATTCTGAAAATGGTTTAGCTACCAGTATCATTTACAATAGCGATGTTTTCGATTCAGAAAGAATAGAACAATTTGGAAATCATCTGGAGCAGCTATTAGCAGCTTTATTGCAAAATGCAGAACTGCCGGTACAGGAATTGAAATGGTTACTAAAAGAAGAAGAACAATATTTACTTGACTTCAATTCAGAAACATTGGACTATGATACAGCTAAGAACGTCTTAGATAGGATCAGAGAGCAGGTCGAAAAAAATCCCGAAGCCATAGCGGTATCTTTTGAAGGAAATCAATTGAGTTATTCCGAATTGGATAAACGTTCCAATCAACTGGCTCATTATTTATTGGAAGTGTACCAGATACAACCTAATGATTTTGTTGGAATGATGCTCGATCGTTCCGAATCGATCTTCATTGGTCTTTTAGGAATATTAAAGACAGGAGCTGCTTATGTTCCTATAGATCCCGATTACCCGGTTTCCCGAAAAGAATATATCCTGAAAGATACCAACGTAAAGGCCCTGCTCACACAATCCGATTATATGTTTGATCTATCGTATTATGAGGGCGGAATATTCGCCATGGATGTACAGATGTACAGTCTGACAAATTCAACAACCGCTCCTCAAATAACAGTTTTACCGGATCATTTGGTTTATATCATTTATACTTCGGGATCTACAGGAAATCCAAAAGGAGTTATGGTAACCCATGGCAACCTACAGCATTCTTTAGCACCGCGAGGCAATACCTATTCGCCAATAAAATGCTTTTTGTTATTGTCTTCAGTTGCTTTTGATAGTTCAGTCGCGGGGATATTCAGTACATTAACTACGGGAGGAACATTGTGTATCACCAGCAGCTCGGATATTGCTAATGTTAATTTTATCGCAGCTCTTATTGTTTCTCAAAAAGTAAGTCATTTATTAACAGTGCCTTCCTACTATAAACTGCTTTTGAATGCCTTATCAGATAAAGAATCTTCTATTGAACAAGTTACGGTAGCCGGAGAAACTTGTCCGATAAGTTTAATCGAAGACCATTTTAAAAGCAAAATAGGTCAATCAGGCTGTGATTTGTTTAATGAGTATGGTCCGACAGAATGTTCTGTTTGGAGCAGCGTTCATCAATATGAAGAAGGAAAACCGGTGACAGCAACTATCGGGAAACCTATTGCCAACACCCGTATTTACATCTTAAACGAAAAAGAAGATTTAGTTCCGCTAGGTGTGATTGGGGAATTGCATATTGGAGGTAACGGCGTAACCAAAGGATATTTAAACAATTCGGAATTAACGGCCCAAAAGTTTGTAAAAGATCCTTTTAGTGAAGCAGGTTTAATGTATAAAACAGGTGATTTAGGCAGGTGGAATTCAGCCGGGGAAATCGAATTTTTAGGCAGAAAAGACAATCAGGTAAAAGTGAGAGGATATCGTATTGAACTGGGCGAAATACAGTATGCTGTTGAACAGTACAGCCATATAGAAGCAGCGGTTGTTTTAGCAAAAGAAAACAAAACGGGTGATAACGAACTGTATGCTTATTTGTTAGAAAAGGAAGCAATAAACATCTCAGAGTTAAAACACCATTTAAAAGACTTGCTGCCTTCTTATGCCGTACCCGCTCACTTTATTACTTTGGAAGCATTTCCGTTAACACCAAACGGAAAAATAGATACCAAGGCACTATTAGAAATAGGAGGCTCAGAAACAGGAAGAGGAGCAGCATATGCAGCTCCGCAAACAGCAGAAGAAACAGCCTTAGTAAACATATGGGAAACCGTTCTGGACAAGAAAAAAATTGGTATAAATGATCGGTTTTTTGATTTGGGAGGAGACTCTATTAAAGTGTTGAAAATTGTGAATGGTATTTATAACGAAATGCAGTTGGAAATTACAATTTCAGATGTCTATACCAATGATTGTATCTCGCAATTATCAGATTTTATAAAAAACAACAGAGCGTCACTGGACGTTAAAAAAACGGCTGTTACTGGAACCGGGAACCAGGGATTAGAAGCTATTGATTTCATAAAGAACCGTGTTTTAGGATCTTTAAATGAAAACGACGCTGATGCCATTGAAGACGTTTACCCAATGAGCGACATTCAAAAAGGAATGATCTATGAGTCATTGAAATATGAAGGAGCGAGTATATATCACGATCAGATGATCAATCACCGCGAATTTAAAGATTTTGATATTTCGGTTTTCAGAAAAGCCATGCAACTAGTGACTGAAAAGCATGAGATTCTGAGAACAGGATTTAATTTACAGGATCACGATCAGGAAGTTCAAATTCTATACAAACAAGCAGAAATACCGGTTGTGTATGAAGATTTATCTCAGTTGCAGTCCTTAAAAGAACAGGAAAAAGTTATTGCAGCCTTTCTTCAGTCAGAATTGCTCCATCCGTTTGATGTGACTCAGGCGCCATTATTTCGTATGGCTGCTTTTAATCTGGGCAATGATACAATTGTTTTTGTTTCGCAATGTCACCATGCCATTATTGACGGCTGGAGTGATTCATTATTACTCACGGAAATCAATAATGTATACCTTAAATTACTTGAAAATCCTTCGTTTAAACCTGCTAAATTACAATCGAGTCATAAGGATTATATGCTGCACCAATTGCAGGACAAGCGAAAGGAAGAGACTGCAGCATTTTGGACTAATGAATTAAACGATTACAACAGACTTGATCTGTTTACTGAAAAAGAAACAGACGATTTTAAATTGTTCAGCTTTGAGAAAAAAGAGTTAGCAAAAATTGAAAGTCTAAAAAAGGCTTACGGTATCAGATTAAAAGAACTGGCTTTGAGTGCCTTTGTGTATACTTTAAAATTATACTCGTACAGCAATGACATTACAATTGGTCTGGTTGTAAATACAAGACCTGCCTTACCGGATGCTGACGAAATGTTAGGCTGTTTTCTAAATACAATACCTTTCAGAGTTGAAGTGAGTAGGGATTTAAGCGGTGAAGATTTACTGTTGTTAGTAAAGCAAAAACTGATCGAAGTAAGTAATTTTTCGGATATGAGTTTGGCCAGTATCGCTTCTGTTACTAATGAGATTAAAGGATTAAACAATCCTTTCTTTGATATCATTTTCAATTATGTTGATTTTTATTCTTACGATGCATTAGAAGAACAATCTAACGAAAAAGAAGAATCATATCTCGAGAATCAGGAATTAACCTTAAACGGAAAAGGAGTTACCAATACATATTTCGATTTTACCGTTAACAATACCAATAATGCAGCATTGTTTGACTTTGCACAAACCAGAGCGCTTGTTAACAAAATTGAATTGTCTGAAATAGAGTCCGTGTACAAAAAAGTGTTTAGGCACATTGTAGAGCATCCGGAATCTTCATTAAAAGAACTGGATCATTTATCCGATGAGGAAAAGGAAATTTATGAGAATAAAAAGCAGCATGATACTGTAACCGAAAACGAAGATCAGACCGTATTGGATTTATTTAACAGACAGGTCCTTCTAAACCCAGGTTATCCGGCGCTGCATCACAATGGTGTAAATATGAGTTATGCCGAATTAGATCAGAAATCGAATCAATTAGGAAACTATCTTAAAAAACAAGGTATAGGGAAGGAAGATTTTGTGGCAATACTACTGGATCGCTCTATAGAAATGCTGGTTTCAATTTTTGGAATCATAAAAGCGGGAGCAGCCTATGTTCCTTTAGACGAGGGTTATCCGCAGCAAAGAATCGATTTTATTTTAAAAGATACAGCCGCAAAAGCCATAATTTCTAAGCCGTCTCTTTTAGAAAACTTTTCTGAAGAATCCTTTCCAAAAACGATATTAATTGACACAGACTGGGATACCATCTCGCAGGAAAGTGTAGCAGAAACCGATCATAATCTTACTTCAAACGCTTTAATATACAGTATATACACTTCTGGAACAACCGGAAACCCAAAAGGGGTTTATATTGAACACAAAGGAGTAGTAAATCTGGCAAACTCGTTAATAAAAAGATATAAAATACAGAAAGAAGAGAAAATTTTAGCTTTTTCTAATTATGTATTTGATGCTTCAGTGGAACAAATTTTTATTGCACTAAGCAGTGGAGCGACTCTAGTGTTATGTGATAAAGAGGATTTACTGGATAATGAAAAATTTGCGGACCTTTTGATGGAAAAAGAGATCACACATATAGATGTAACACCAACTTACCTCGAAAATGTGATCCCAAATAAATACCATCTGAACAGAGTTGTGGTCGGAGGTGAAGAGTGCTCAATAGATCTAGCCAGAAAATGGGCGGCTCACACGGACTTCTACAACTCTTATGGTCCTACCGAAACCACTGTATCTTCGACGATATATGCTTACGACAAAGAAAATGATAAAGATCTAAATCGTCTGCCAATTGGAAAACCAATTGAAAATACGACTATTTATATCTTAGACCATGCTTTGCAAATTGCCAAAACCGGAGTCGTTGGTGAAATGTATATTGGAGGTATCGGAGTTTCCAGAGGATACATCAATCAGGAAGCACTTACCAAAGAGCGTTTTGTGACCAATCCTTTTGCCAAAGAAGAAACCTTATACCGAACAGGCGATTTGTGCTGTAGGTTATCGGACGGGAATATTCAGTTTTTTGGCAGGGCCGATGATCAGGTAAAAATCAGAGGCTACAGAATTGAATTGGGCGAAATCGAAAATGCATTTCTTCAACAAAAAATAACAACTTCTGTTGCGGTACTGGCCAAAGCAAACAAATTAGGAGAAAAAGAAATTGTAGCTTATCTGGTGCCTGATGAACATTATGATGTAAAAAACATCCGAACCAGGTTAAAAAGCATTTTACCTTATTTCATGATTCCTTCTTATTTTGTTCCGATAGAAGAAATTCCATTAACAAAAAGTAGAAAAGTAGACCGAAATAAATTATTAGCCATCGAAATACACAAAACGGATAGCCTCAGATCGCTTGTTCCGCCGGAAAATGAAACCGAAAATACGATCCTTCAGATATGGCAGGACATTTTAGAAAAAAGAGACATCAGTGTTATGGACAATTTTTTTGAAATTGGCGGATATAGTCTGAAGGCGATCAAGCTAAAGGCAATGCTAAGAAGAAAAGTAGGCTTAGACATTTCGATAAAAGATCTTTATAACGCGCCAACGATCAGAGAATTGGCTCAGGGTAAAAAAACTTCCAATGCTGCAGTGATCCATTTATATGTCGGAGATCCTCAAAATACAATTTACTTCATACCGCCAATTCTGGGTAATTCTATAATGTATCATCCTTTGGCAAAAGTATTAGGGAATGAGTTTAATTCGATTGGTTTGCAATACAAAGGATTAGAGCCTGAGGAAGAGCTTTCTCAGTCTATTGAACAAATGGCCGCTTATTTCAGCGCAGAAATTAAAAAACGTCAGAGCAATCAGCCGTTTGTGGTTTTGGGATATTCAATGGGGGCTTCAATTGCCTTTGAAGTAGTTAAAGAACTGGAAAAACAATACGATGCCATTGAATTGGTTTTGGTGGACAGACCAACGTCTCTAAATGAAAGCAACGATACGGAGCATATTGACGAACAGGCCAATTGGCTGCTTGACGAATATCAGAAGGCTATTGATCTAAGTAAAGACCAAAAAACAAGCGTTTTGTCTTTTATGAAAAACAATCTACAGATTGATAATGAATATACACTTCAGGGTAAAATCTCCAGTACGATATATGTTCTTGAATCTTCTGAGAATGAATTAAAAAGCAATATGAAGGACTGGCAGAATTATACCAATGGAGCGTTAGTACACCATTACCTGCCAGGGACACACTGGGAGGCCTTCAACGAGAACAATTTTGACAAGTACGTTGAAATTTTTAAAAGTAGCATTCAAAAAACAAGTATAGAAACCAACTAAAACTGTAAAACTAAATAATCAAACAGAATGGAAAACACAGAAAAGTATTATTTTAAACCAAATGTAATTATTGGACCATTAGTAGATAAATGGTATGCATGGACACACTTAATTTCTCCTGCCACAGCAGCAATGAACATTGTCGAAAGGCATTTAAAAATAATGAACTCCTATATTCAGGCTCCTGCAATTCATGAGGCAGCCGTAAAAAATCCTAAAATGTTAGGAGGACCTTTTATGGACTATGAAACCCGAAGAGTAGAGGAAGTCAAAGAACTAAAAGCTGAAATTCTCGAAAAGCAGGCAAACGCAATACAATTATCAGAGGCGATAAAAGAATTGGATCAGTTGCTAAAAACCAAAGCAAAAGGAGCGTCTTTAGAACCTTTGTACAAAGAAGTTCCGGAAATATTAAAAGGATATGTAGAATTGGTTTACGATTTAAACAACCATCCTTCGTATCGTTTCTTTGAGTCTTTATTATACAACAGCCCATTCTATTCCAAACATTCTCAATCTATTTCTTTATGGGAAACACTAAATGATGAGCGTCCATTTTGTTTGAGTACCCCACAATTAGAAGATCCTAAGGTATTACAGTTGGATATTCCGTTTGATCATAAAGGAATTGATACGTTAAGCAGAATGAAGAGAAATCCGGGATCTATTGAGGCCGTTGCCGAAGAACTGGGCGTTCGCGAAGATCAAATGGAACTGTTTAAAACTTTCTTCACCAAAAAAGAACATCCCGCTTATCAAAAATACACAGGAGACAAAGCCAGAATGCGCTATTTGGGACATGCCTGTATTTTAATTGAAACCAAAGACGTGAGTATCCTTGTAGATCCTTTAATTAGTTATTACGGCTACGAATCTACAGTAGAACATTTTTCAGATATTGACCTGCCGGATGTTATTGATTATGTATTGATTACACACAATCATCAGGACCATATTGTATTAGAAACTTTATTGCCGTTAAGGCATAAAATCAAAAATCTAATAGTTCCCGTAACCACCAGTGGAGCACTTCAGGATCCAAGTATCAAATTAGCGTTTCAAAGTATCGGATTTAAAAATGTCATAGAAATTGATGAACTGGAAGAAATAAAATTTGAAAACTGTACCATTACAGGACTTCCGTTTACAGGAGAACACAGTGATCTTAATATCAGAGCAAAATCATGTTTCCATGTTGCGATCAATGAGCTAAGCTTCTTGTTTGTTGCCGATTCCAGAGTAATGGAACCTAGATTGTACGAACATATTCATAGAGTTAAAGGCGATGTAGATGTATTGTTTTTAGGAATGGAATGTGCCGGAGCACCGTTAAGTTGGCTATACGGCTGCTTAATGACAGAGGCGATTAACAGAGAAGACGATCAGTCCAGACGACTGGCGGGCTGCGACAGCGAAAGAGGTTTGTCGTTAGTTGATATTTTTAATCCCAAAGAAGCTTATGTCTACGCAATGGGAATGGAGCCTTGGTTAGAATTCATCAGCAGTATCAAATACACAGAAGAATCTCTTGCCATTATTGAATCAAACCGATTGATAAACCACTGTGCAGATAAAGGAATCATCGCTGAAAGGTTATTTGGAGAGAAAGAATTGTTATACGATTATGAATTAAAAAATGAATTAGTAATAAATTAATTTCAAGTCTGTTGGGTGAAATTGAACAAAATTTAATTTTAACACATAGAAACATAGATTTTACTACCCCAAAAAAGAAGGCAAAGTAGAAATATCTTTCTTCCACATAGTTTAGTATG
>NZ_CAGKLC010000122.1 GCF_903469665.1 Flavobacterium sp. UGB4466
TATAGATTTTTTCGCATTACTAAAGTACTGCAATAAATTGCAGGGTTTTAAACCCGAATCTGAGACCAATAAAAAGATCGAAGAAAATTCTTTTTCTTCATGGCACTATCGCTATTATAAAGAAAATAGATTTGAAGTCGAAGAGTGCACGGAATACTTTAATTTTCTAAAGAAGAATGACAATCAAGAGACTTGTAATCAAAAAAAAACGTATTATTATTTAGACGGACTCCCTGTTGCTTTGTTTCTTCATAATGGCTGTGCCGATAAGACCACTCCATCTAAACTTTACCAATTTAAAGAAGGATTTCTTTCAGTTCTGGCTGATGTTCCAAACAGCATTGAACCCCAAAGCGAAAAATACACTTATAATAAAAATAAAAATCTGGTACTGATGGAGGATATCTGGAGTTTGCAAAAAGTAAGTGAATTAGTAATGACTTATGATAAAAAAGGCTTTCTTACCACAATACAAAGAAAATCAGATACAGCTAAAATGAGCCACTATTTTGAGGATCGAATTCTAAACATAACCTACAGCTTTTACTAATTGTCTAAATTAGATTTATCTTTCTTAAATTCGCTTCAACAACGGTAATGTTTAATTTCTAACTCCTAACAAGAAATGGATTTTCAGAATAATGATTTTTCAAAAACAGAGTCATTAGAATCAAAGAAAACAACTTTTATAGTAAAGTTTTTAGGGGGCCTTATTTTTGCAGGTACCGTTTTAGGAATAATTAACTTAGAAATAATTATTATCGAATCTAAACTTTCTGTTGAATTTAAAATTTGTTCTGTAGTACTGTCCGTAATTCTTTTATCTTTTTTGGTGTATTTTGTAGTAAAGGATATGATTATTCACCAAAAAAACAAAATCACAAAAGTAATAGTGGATCAAAATGGTTTGCACCATTATAAAGATGAAATAGTTATTGAATCCCTAACTTTTGAGTCTTTATGTCCAACTCCCGATCTGAAAAATTATGATATCGTTTTATCAGCGGGAGAAGATGCCGCTCATGATATTTGTGTGTATTACTTCGATAACTCCAGAAACGTAATAATGTATAAAGCCATTACATTCAATACTCCGTTTTCAATACGCAATGCAAAAGAATTAAAAAGACATTTCATAAAAGGCATTTTAAAATTCCGATCCGATTTGAAAGTTTCACCAAAGGTGTTGGATTTATTAAATTTAAACGATTTATAAAATTAAAAATATCTAAAAATTGTCCCGACCTGAATTTATCTCACAGGATTAAATAAGCCTCCCAATGTAAATTTGTTATGTAAGTCGTTATGTTTCAAACTCATAAATTTAAAACATTTC
This sequence comes from Flavobacterium sp. UGB4466, assembly GCF_903469665.1. Lineage (GTDB taxonomy): Bacteria > Bacteroidota > Bacteroidia > Flavobacteriales > Flavobacteriaceae > Flavobacterium > Flavobacterium lipolyticum. The sequence continues at coordinate 1,337 of NZ_CAGKLC010000122.1, forward strand.
CTTCTTATAAGAATCTTTTCTTATTTGTAAAATAAACTCTTCTGTATAAACATACTCAGAATTATCCGAATTGTTTTTTAGAGTACTATTGTAACCAAAAAATCCATCATCTCCACAAATTAATCTAAAGATGATGAACTCTTGAATATTATTTTTATTGCACTCCTCCGCCTAAGGCGCGGTATAAATTTATTGCTGCATCTAGCTTTTCTAATTTTATAGTCACAACTTCAAGTTCGTTTTGTAAAGAACTATTTTGCGCTACAATAACCTCCAGATAAGTCGCCATTCCGCTTTTGTATAAAAGACCTGCATCTGCAGTTGCTTTTTCTAATGAAACTGATTTTTCTGTTACAAGCATAATACGCTCATCTGCATATTTTAGTTTTGACAAGGCATCATTTACTTCACCAACCGCAGTTATGTAAGATTGTTTAAATTGAATCGCTGCTTTTTCTTGTTCTAAAAGTGCAACCTGATAGGCTGTTCTTAACTCTTTCTTTCTAAATATAGGCTGTACTAAATTTGCTGCAATCGATTTGGTTACTGATCCCGGAAAATTAAACCAGGTATCAAACTCAAATGAATTTACACCAATCGACGGACTCAAACTTAATGTTGGGTACATCGTAGCCTTTGCTAATCCTGTTTTTGCATAAGCCGACATTACAGCATATTCACTTGCTTTAATATCTGGTCTTCTGCTTAAAAGCGAAGCTGGAATTCCGGCCGGAACCTCAACTGCAAATTCTGATACATTTAAGTTTCCTGCACGTGCTACAGTATTTGGATATTCTCCGCATAAAATCTGTAACGCATTTTCCTGAACTGCGATATTCGCTTTTGCTAAAGGAACCAATAATTCGGCTGTTTTTTTCTGAGCTTCACTTTGGTTTACTGCCAGAGAACTTATTGATCCTGCGGTGTATTGTAACTTCATCATGTTTAAAGTGCTATCGCTCAATTCAATATTTTTCTGAGCAATTTTAAGCTGCTCGTCTAACCCTAAAAGGTTATAATAAGCTTGCGCTACCTGAACAATGATTCTGGTTTTTAATGCCGAAAGGTTTTCTTTCTGAGCAAAATAAGTAGCTTTTGCGTCTCTTTTTTGCATTGCTGCTTTTCCCCAAATATCAACCTCCCAGGACATACGAAGATTGGCACTGTAATCATCTAAATAATCTTTACTTGTAAACTGGGCACTTAAGGAACCATTCAGTGAGTTTTTAGACTGATAAGTTCTGCTAGCTCCTGCATCAAAATCAAGTGTTGGAAGCAATGCTAATTTTGCCTGTTTGTAATTTAAATCCAGCTGTTCCATGCTTTTCATTGCGATAAGCACCTCGTTATTTTTAACGAGGGCTTTTTCAATTAAATCAACCAGCAATGGATCTTTGTAATAACTTTTCCACGGAAGTAAAACCGTATCACCCGTTACAGCAATTTCTTCACGGTATTTATCAGGTGAATTTAATGCCGCTCGGGAATATTTTTTTCCTACCACACATGACGTTAAAATCAAGCCGGTAAAGAAAGTAATTCCTATTTTATATAGTATTTTCATTATTATTCTTTTATAGATTGAACTACGATTTTCTTGCCCGAAACTTTTTCCTGTAAATATTGAAATACAATGAATAGCAACGGAATCACAAAAACTCCCAAAATAACTCCGCTCAACATCCCGATTGAAGCGCTCACACTTATTGATTTGTTTCCTACTGCTGTTCCTCCAGAAGCAAACATCAACGGAATCATACCAACAATAAAGGCAAGCGAAGTCATGATAATTGGTCGCAGTCTTGATCTTGCGCCTTCAATTGCCGCTTCAACAATACTTAAACCTGAAAGACGTCTTTGAAGTGCAAACTCTACAATTAAAATGGCATTTTTGGCGAGAAGTCCCACTAGCATAATAAGTCCGACCTGAACGTAAATGTTGTTATCTAAACCAACAGCTTTTACTCCGGCAAAAGCGCCTAAAATTCCTGCTGGAATTGAAAGTAAAACCGCCAACGGCAGTAAATAACTTTCATACTGTGCTGCCAATAAAAAGAATACAAACAACAGACATAATCCGAAAATGGCAATCGTTTGGTTTCCTCCTGCTTTCTCTTCTAAACTTAAACCTGTCCATTCGTAACTGTAATCGGCTGGAAGTTTATCTAAAACCTTTTCTAAATTCACCATAATCTGACCATTACTGTAACCCGGCAATGCCATTGCGGTAATATTTACCGAATTGTAAAGGTTGTAACGGTCTACCGATTCCGGTCCGTACACTTTATGGAATTTTACGATTGATTTAACAGGAACCATCTGCATTTGTGCATTTCTAACGAAAATTTCGTTAAACGCATCCTCATCCATTCTGAATATTCCATCGGCTTTTACATTAACTCTGTAAAACTTACCAAATCGGGTAAAATCTGATGATTGATCTCCGGCAAAATACGTCTGGATATTTCCTAGCAGTTCTTTTATGTTCACTCCCATTTGACGTGCTTTATCTTCATCAACTTCCAATTCCAGCTGCGGATAATCGGCTCTAAAAGTCGTATACGCATATTGAACTCCGGGTTGCTGCATAATTTGTGCGATCACTTTATCTGACATTGCTTTTAAAACTTCCGGACTTCTTGCCATTCTGTCCTGCAATACAATTTCGGCACCACTTGTTACACCAAATCCTTCTACAGGCGGCATTCTGAACACCATAACCGAACCTTCTTTGATTGTGGATAATTTGGCCGTAACACTGTTCAAAATTTCATCAATATCTTTAACTTCACCTCTTTCTTTTTTAGGCTTTAATTTAATAAAACCTAATCCGTATGCGGTACTGGAACTGTTACTCAAAATATTAAATCCTGTAATACTGGTGTTAACATCAATCGCTTTTTCTGATTCTAATATTTTCTCCATTCTCTGAACTACTTCAGTTGTACGATCAAGCGCTGTTCCCGGTGGCATAGATAAACTGTACACCATAAACCCATCATCTTCAAGCGGAACGAAACTTTTTGGCGTTGACATCATCATATAAACTGCAAGAGCTGTTATACCGGTAATTAATCCTGCTGCAATCCATTTTCTTCCCACAAGGAAACGAACACCTTTGATATATCTTCCGGTAAAATTGTTGAAACCCGTATTGAACCCCACAAAAAAACGGTCTTTAAAACTGGTTTTATGTTCGTGATTTCCGTGTTTGTCGTCATGATTTTTTAATAGAAGCGCACATAAAGCAGGAGTCAGTGTCAAGGCATTTACAGCCGAGATAATAATCGCAATTGCCAAAGTATAAGCAAATTGTTTATAGAAAATCCCTGAAGATCCTGTCATAAAACCAATTGGAATAAATACAGCCGACATGACCAAAGTAATTGAAACTACTGCTCCGGTAATTTCTGCCATTGCACTATGAGTCGCTTCTTTGGCTGAAATCCCAGCATCTTCTTCCATTTTACTGTGAACAGCTTCGACTACAACAATAGCATCATCAACTACAATTCCGATCGCTAAAACCAAGGCAAAAAGTGTTAGAATGTTGATGGTAAATCCAAAAACCAATAGAAAGAAAAAGGTTCCTACAATCGCTACTGGTACTGCAATAGCTGGAATAATCGTCGAGCGAATGTCCTGCAGGAATATAAATACAACAATAAATACCAGAATAAAAGCTTCTAACAAAGTCGATTTTACCTGTCCTGTCGCTTCGTCCAAACGTTCTTTGGTACTCATTACGTTCACGTATTTAATTCCGGGAGGAAAAGACTTTGATAATCGCTCTACTTCTTTATTAATCCCGATTTCGATATCGTTTGCATTAGAACCCGAAGTCTGTAAAATTGCCATTGTAACCGCATTTTTACTGTTCGATTTGTTGTCCCCGCTATAAGAGATTGAACCAAATTCTACTCTTGCTACATCTTTAAGACGCAACAAATTATTACCGTCATTTTTAACCACAATATTTTCATATTGTTCCGGCTTGTTTTTCTTTCCTTTATATCGAATTACATATTCTAAAGCCGCTTTTGATTCTTCTCCAAGTTTCCCTGGAGCCGATTCTAAACTTTGATCTGCAATGGCTTGCGTAACATCAGATGGAACCAAACCTGCATTTGCCATTTTTCTTGGGTCAAGCCAAATTCTCATCGAATAATCCTTCTGACCAAAAATCTGAACCTGACCTACACCGGGAACACGTTTCATTTGCGGAACCAAGTTGATATTAGCATAATTCTGAAGAAAAAGCTCGTCGTACTTTTTGTTATCCTCTGTATACAAGTTGAAAATAACAATCATACTATTTTGCTGTTTCGACGTTGTAAGTCCCATTCTGATTACTTCTTGCGGAAGTTTTGGAGTCGCTTGCTGTACTCTGTTCTGAACGTTTACCGCAGCCTGATCCGGATCTACGCCTTGTTTAAAAATAACGCTGATCGAAAAAGATCCATCATTACTGGCAGAAGATTTAATATACTGCATATTCTCAACACCATTAATCTGTTCTTCTAACGGAGTTACTACGGAACGAATTACTGTTTCACTATTTCCTCCCGGATACGAACCACTAACCATTACCGTTGGCGGCGAAATATCAGGAAATCTGGTAACCGATAATCTTGTTAGACCAATAATACCCAAGATCACCAGAACAATGGAAATTACTGTCGCCAATACTGGCCTGTCTATTATTTTTTTTAACATGGAAAATGTTATTTATATTAAAAACTAAAAATTATTTTTACTAACAGCTTTGACGATAGTAGCATTTAGCGTTACTTGATTATCGCTCTTACTTCGATACCATCACTTAGCGCATCGATAGAATTTAATGCAATCTTATCTCCGCTTTTTACACCGTTTTTTACAAAATAATTTACACCGGAACTTCCGGCAACTTCGATTGGTGTCATGGCTACTTTATTTCCTTTGCCTAAAACAAAAACAAAAAACTTATCCTGAATATCTTTTACACTTGCCATTGGTACCGTTACCACAGAAGACAAATTGCTGTTTAAAATAATTCTCGCTGATCCTCCTGCACGCAAAAGTTTTTTAGGATTTGGAAAAATCGCTTTTAAGGCAATTGTTCCGGTAGTTCTGTCAATGTTTCCGCTGGCGATTTCTAATGTTCCTTTTTGATCGTAAGCACTATCATCGGCCATAATAAGACTTACTGTTTTCTTTGATTTTGAATCTTTGGAGAAAGTCAGATAATCCGATTCGCTCATCGAGAAATAAACAAACACTGTATTAATGTCTGATAAAATAGTCAACGGAACTGTATCTGATGGTGTAACCAAGTTTCCGACACGATTTGGAATACGGCTGATATAACCGCTTACCGGAGCTTTTATCAAAGAGAAATCAGCGTTTAATTGTGAAGATCCTAAAGCTGCTTTTGCTTGTGCTGTCTGTGCTTGTGCTGCATCGTAATTTGCCTGTGCTGTTTTTAACTGCATGTCCGAATATACTTTTGCATCTACCAGAGGTTTCACTTTTTCAATTTCAAGTTTAGCATTCGCTAAATTTGCCAAAGCACTTTTGTATGCTGCACGACTGCTGTTAACCTGCTCTGTGTAAACATCTCCTTTAATTTTAAAAAGTGATTGTCCTTTGTTTACATAGTCACCTTCTTTTACATAAATTGCTTCAAGATATCCTGAAACCTGCGCTTTAATATCAACATTTACGGTACCTTCTACCGTTCCGGGGTACTTTTTCTCTACTTCACCTGTAACAGATTTTGCCTGAAAAAAATCTACTTCCGGTTTTGGAACCGCCATTGCATCTGCTTCTGATCCGCTTTTACCGCATGAAGAAAAACCAATGATAATCAATAAGACTACAACGGTATTGAGTGTTTTATAATTTTGAAAAAATTGTTTTGTCATTTTATTTCACTTTAATGAATACATAGAATTTGACCGCAAAATAACAGCACAAAACGACCTTTAAACAGAAGAAAGTTACCCAAACGGAATTTTTCGATACCGAAACGAATACGTATCTGACCAAAGAAAATCAGGCCTTTTAAAAATGGAATTTTAAAAAAATATCTGCAGCAATTATTCGGCTGTCATGTATATCGTAATCGATTTTTTTTTGCCACGTAAAAGCGTAGTTCCGGCGACTATAAAGTTTTTCTGATGTGTATGAGATAACTGTTCATAAAAAGAATGTGTAATTAAAAGATCGACATTAAAACTATTGCACAAATCCCGCACTCTTGCTGCTGTACTTAATACATCGCCATGATACGCAATTTCGGTTTTAATCTGTCCAATTTCTGCTACGGTAACAAGACCTTCATTTACCGAAGCTTTAAATTTTGGCTTTAAGCCGAATTTCTTTTGATAGAACTCCTTTCTTTCTAACAATCTAATAGAAAATTTCTCGTAAAGTTCAATACATTGTTGCCTGTCAAAACCTTCTGAAACTTTCCAGGTAAGAACCGCTTCGTCGCCTACATATTGATATACTTCGGCATTGTATTTTGGAAGCAATTCTGATAAATCACTAAAACATTCCTGAAGCAAAAGGCTGTAATTATAATGTCCGGCTTCTTCGGCTGCAGACGTTGAGGAATACATATCCAGAAACATAAATATTCGGTATTCTACAACCGGAATCATATAGTTTCCTCTAAGAAGACTTTCGAAGTAATTTTTCCCCATTCGGCGGCGGAATACCTGAAATAAAGTGATAAAAACATAGACGATAAGACAGTAAAATGTAAAACTCAAAATCCACATATTGCTAAGCTGCAAAACAAATAAATTGTCAATTGTTATATAATGCGCTTTATTAAGTCCCGCAATTATAATAAGTCCAATTATACATGTTAGTAGAAAAAGAAGGCTTCGAAGCAGAATCGTTACTAATATTCCGAAGTTTTTAAAAAACCTTGGATACACATATTCCTGTAGCAAAAACAGGTTTGTACCAATAAAAACACCCACAAAAAAAGCAATGATGAGCTCTGATTTTAAAAAATCTACTGCACTTGATCCAATCTCCCGAAAATAAAAATCGCCGATCATACTACAGGTCATAAAGACATAGAAAAACAGCGCCATAATCCATAATATAATAATCTGCAGGTATTCTTTGAACTTTAAAAAGGTTTTTAGGGAATATTTCATTTAAGACAATTTTGATACAAACCGGACTAAAAAAAATAAAGTCTAGAATAATAATAATGCAGCAAAATTATACCAACAATACAATGGGAATTTAAAAAGTGTTACCCAAACGTTAATTACAATTACTCAATAGTGATTTATCACATCCTCAAATGACCCTAAAATATTCATTTTAGCGATCCATCCATTGTTTAAATACAGGCGCTTTTTCTCTGCTTATGATCACTTCACGTTCAGCATCTAATTTAAGCTGTATTTTTAGCTTTGCATTAAAATAGTTTGAGATCGACTTTATGCTTTCTACTCGAATGAAAAACTGTCTGTTGGCACGAAAAAAAACATCCGGATCAAGTTCCTGCTCTAATTCTTCCATAGTCTGAGTTACGGGAATGGCCGTGCCGTCTTTAAGCACTAAATTACTGGTCTTAAATTCCGAATATATAAAATCGATATCAGCAACATCTACACTTTTATAACCGTCGCGATAGGTTACTAAAAAACGTAATCTAAAAGAAGGTTTATTCATAAAACCTTTTAGAATTCCGGCAATATCTGTGGTGTTATTTTCAACTTTCGAAATAGATTTAAACTTTTTTAAAGCAAATTCAAGTTCGTTTTTTTCAATTGGCTTCATCAGGTAATCAATACTGTTTACCTTAAAAGCTTTTATGGCATATTCGTCATAAGCTGTTGTAAAGATAACTGGAGAGGTAATTTCGACTTCATCAAAAATAGAAAAACTCAATCCGTCTGCCAGACGAATATCCATCGTGATTAAATCCGGCGCCGGGTTTGAATTCAGCCATTTAACTGAATCTGCAACGGTATCAATAACGGCCAGAATCTCACATTGAGGTTCCAGTTCTTCCAACAGTCTTTTTAGGTGGCTGGCGTTGATACTTTCATCTTCTACAATTAAAATTTTCATACTATTTTGAAATTAAAGGCAAACGTACACAATAAGCCCCATTTGACTCCGAGAAAACGGGCATTCTATCGTGCAGAATTTTATATCGAAACTCAATATTTTTATGTCCGATTCCAGTAGAAACCAAACTCTTTCCGGCTGTTGGTTGTAGATTATTTCTAACCACAAGATCACCAAGATCAGAATAAATAGAAATCGTAAGCGGATTTGACACTGTTGCCATATTATGTTTTACGGCATTTTCGACCAACAACTGCAAAGTTAATGGCGGTAAATGACGGTCTAAACAGGTCATATCAATTTGAAGTTTCAAATCAACCTTTTCACCAAGTCTTTTCTTTAAAAGATAAAAATAAGCATTCAAAAATTCAATCTCTTCTTTTACTGTTATGGTATCTTTATTTAGGTTTGAAATCATATAACGATACACCTTTGTAATATTCTCCAAAAATGATGCGGCGGCTTTTGGATCTTCATGAATTAGCTCCGTCAGGGCACTGAAATTATTAAAGATAAAATGCGGATCAAGCTGTAATTTTAATGACTCCAATTCATATTTTGCTGCGGCTTCCTGAAGTTCAGATGCTTTTACTTTTAGTTCTGCCGCTTCTTCAGAAGTAACACGCCAACGGTTCAACAAAAATATACTGGTATGAATAAAACTTATAAAAAGGGATAATATCGCAGCCATTAAATTGGACTGCCAGATCTGCACAAGTTCGCTTTCTTTTAGCGGTGTCCACGAATATAAATATTCCCACAAATACGAAAAAAAATAGTTTAAAAGAATATTGCCTAAAATAATGCATATAAATTGTGCAAAAGCTCTAAATATTGGCTTTTGTTCCCAACTAATCCAATAATTTAGGCTTCTCCCAACAAAGAGACTCAACTCTGTAAGTACAGCACAATATATCAGAATTATAAATATATCAAGCGTCCAATCTATAACCAATAAAGTGTTGTGCTCAAAATCCTGATAGGGATTCAGAAAATAATAAGAGGATAAATAAATCAGGAAAACCACCGGTATAACAATAACTCTATAATATTTATAGAAAAAATTCTTT
>NZ_CAGKLC010000123.1 GCF_903469665.1 Flavobacterium sp. UGB4466
ACCATGTAATAGTAGTATTGTCAAGATAAACAAGAAAGTACTATACTAGTACTTCTGGCAATGAATACTACTATTTGCATTAGTTTATAAAAAACTTCCGTTTATTTTCAAGAAGAGACACATTTATTTTTAAACAGTATTTTTAGTGTTTTTAGAATATATTATAAAAGGAACTTCCCACCATCAAATTCGTTTTTAAAGTGTAGAAAACATTATTTCTCTCGATAATCAGGTTCGATTTACAGATGATAAACGGTGTCCTATTTAAAACATTCCATCTCTATCATTATTTATGGTTTCTAAATCATCTGTGTGATATTCTTTTTTGATACTATCGAACAGTTGCAAATAGTTGTGCCTTGCTTTCTCCCATGAATAATCTTCTTCCATACACCTTAGCATTATTTTTTGCCAGATATCATTTTGGAATTTATAGGTATGAACTGTTTTTCTAAGTGCTTCAATAAGGCTTTTGAAATTAAATTCATCAATATAAAACCCAGTACTTATTTCGGGGTATTCGTTATGCGATATTACGGTATCACGCAATCCTCCTACTGGTCTGACAACAGGAACAGTACCAAACGACATTCCGTACAAGTGAACCAAACCACAAGGCTCAAATAAAGAGGGGCATAATATAGCGTCAGAGCCAGCTAAAAACAGATGTGCATCCGGTTCATTATAAGTTGGTATATAACAAAATTTATGAGGAAACTTTTTTTGAGCAAGTGCAAACCGTTTATTAATATTACCATTAAGCCCTCCACCCGGTCTTCCACACACAATTAGTTTTATTCCCGTATTCAAGAGGGCTTCAAATTTTTCGAGTGAAGTTTCTTCTGTGTCCCATGAGTTAATTATAATACCTATTCCTTTCTGATCCGTTAAACGTGACATCAATAAAATCACCGGGTCTGAAGAATCAACAAAACCGGCACGCTTAAGAAGAATTTCCTTTGCCTTTGCTTTCATGATGTTAACCGAAGATTTATTATAAGTACCCGGAATATAAGGGCTTTTTTCTGGGGACCAAATTGTTTGATCTATACCATTTGGCAGAGCAAAAATCTTTTTCTTTTTTATTGACTTTAAGTATGCGAGTCCTTTGTGAGGAAGGTTTCCTGTTAAGAGTTCTTTTCCATAATTTTTGCTGACAGTCCCAACATAATCCGCATTTTTTAACCCAATTGAAAGTAATGAAGCTGTTTTATACTCCCTAAATATTTCTTTTATTTCAGCACTTTCTTCTTCGTTTAAAAATTCAAGTGTATCCGGGAAAATATCGCCCTGATATTCATAATTATGAATTATTAGAATTGTTGAATACCTTTTTCTTGAATATATTTCATTCATTAATTTAGAAAACGCAAAACAACCGCATGCATGCCAGTCATGAAATAGAAGAAAATCAGGAAGTAGCTTTAAATTATAAATCAATTGTAAAGCTGCTTTTGCAAAATACAAATAAACAATATAGGATGATTTATTATCATAAGGCCTGTCGCCACTTTCTCCTAATAAATCACTTTCTGATGATTCCAGATCACTAAAAATTAATTCATCGGACATATTAAGGAAATAATAGTCAACATTGTCCTGATTTAAATAATAGTAGTCAAATTCATATTCGATATTTTGAATTTCAATCTTAAACGATTCCTTAAAATCAATATTCTCTATCATCATTCGCTTTTCGTAATAAAAAGAGATTACCACATTATGTGTACTTTCCGATAAATATTTTGGCAGGGCCCCGACAACGTCCCCAAGCCCTCCGCGTTTGTAAAAAGGTGCAACTTCAGAAGTAAAATGAATTATCATTTAATAAAAGTATTAGTTTGTTTATTAAGAAAAGGGACTGCGTTCCAGAGTTTACAATAACTCGAATGTTCCATTTTCTTCATTTATAAAAAATATTTCCGCCGAATATCTTTTGATTTTTGCTACCATTGAAGCATCCGCCTCCTTGTTAGCGCTATATGTAATTGGATGTAAATACTGATGGTCGATGTCATCAAAATTGAATACAAGAAATATAGAATCCTTGGCGTAAGATCTTTGAATGATCATTACTTTATTTTTATTATCTACCAAAGGAAAAGCGATGCTGCCAAAATTAAATATATTTTCATATGCCGCTTTTATTCTGTTCAATTTTTTTATTGTCTCATGAACAAAATCGCTTGTTTCACCAGACTCAAATTCCATACATTGTCGATTGTCCGGGTCGGCAAGACCATTCATACAATTTTCTTCACCGTAATATATTATTGGTGTACCAAAAATGCCATAAATAAGTGTAAAAGCAAGTGAATATTTTCGTTTATCTTTTATTATTGAATAAAATCTCGCTATGTCATGATTGCTTAAAAAATTCCAGGAGGATTGATTCACGCTGAACGAATTTCTACTCTGAACTTTCATAATGGACAGCACTAAATTAGATATCGAGACACTTTCATACTGAAAAAACGGAATAAGGCTATCCAGGTATAAGGAAAAGTTAGTTATTCCGTCCAAACCTGAATCTACAACAAAGTCTGATAAACTATTGTCCCATAACTCCCCAATAATCATTAGATCAGGCTTCACTTTTCTACTGGAAGTTACAAATTCTTTTATGAAAGAAACAGGCATCTCCGAAGCTACATCTAATCGCCAACCATCAATATTAAATTTTTGGGGCCAATATCTCGCTACATTCATAAAATATTGCTGTACTTCTTTTTCATCGAAATTAAACTGAGGCATATCTTTGTACCCATGCCACGAACTATAATAATGCCTGGTTTCATCAAAAAGAGGAAACTGTTCAATTTCAAACCAATTTAAATAGGCCGATTTTGCCTGGTTTTCTAAAATATCTTTAAAAGCGAAAAAATCTGTACTACAATGATTAAGGGATATATCGAGTATCACTTTAAGACCTAAACGATGCGCCTTTTCTATCAATTCATTAAAGTCTGCTTCGTCTCCCAGAACCGGATCAATCCTCTCATAGTCGATACAGTCGTAACGGTGATAGCTCTTGGAAAAAAAAATTGGGTTCAGAAAAATGAAATCAAACCCTAATCCGGCAATGTAATCAAGTTTTGAAATAATACCCTTTATGTTTCCTCCAAACAGACTAGAATAGGTAGGTTCTCCTCCCCATTCAACCAAGTTCAAACTATTCTTTTCTTCCGGTATACGATGAAAACGATCAGGAAAAACCTGATACCCTACTCTAAATGGCAAATAATCATTCCTTTTTTCAAGCGGGGTTGTAAAAAGGAATTCTGTGATTGGACTATCACATATTTTATGATTGTCATGAAGATATTTTGTTTGATTAGATCCGTTAAATTTTATACAGAAATTAATTTCACTTTTTACAAATTTAAGTCTGGCAAACCAAAATGTTACATTTTTTTCCGTGTAAGCGATCGAAAACGGATACTCCTCCGTGCCTTCTACTAAAGCTACATGACTTATCCATTTTTGATGTGTTATTAGTCGAACCTCCCAAATATCATCTTTAATATGACTTATGCAATGTGGCTTATTTGAAAATTGAATCGGACAGAAAATTTCTGTTTCCAGTACAAATGATGCTTTCTTTTGATAATCGTATTTAGATATGACAAACTGTTCATCATTTTTTGGTGAATCAAATTTGTTATTAAAAAAAAAATGATAAAAGAATTTTCCTTTAGGAAGATCTATTCCTATTTTAAAAATCCCTCCGCCTTTATATTTCATTTTTTTTCTGAAGTACCTTCCGTGAGAAGGATATACTCCAATATGAACCGTCTTTACAGACTCATCCGATAATTTGAATATAATTTCTTTCCAAATTGAATTTTTAGCTTTCTTATTTGTTACTTCATTATATATTTGATTCATAACTTACTCTTCACTTTCTTTGTTTAAAATTATATTCTATCCTTTTTTGATATGGAAAGCCCCCTATTAAAATTACTTTTCATTTAAATGGTGCGGAATCCTATTCACCCATTTATGTAGATTTTCACTTTGAAATAAAGTATTGTGCTCGCCAGGAATTATTTCTATATCCAAATCTCCATTAAAAATATTTCGCTGCGAATTTCCTTCTTTGACTTCGGCCGCGATATCATCAACAGACAATATTATTGTATTTTTAACAGCTAACGAAGGCCAATTATAATTGATATTTGCAAAGAAAGATTTTAAAACTAAATCATTGTAAAATTTATTCTGAAAAGCCCTCTTCAACTCATCGGATTCCACCTTAAACTGAAAAAGATTAATTTTTTCTAAGTAGTTGTTACAAATATCCCAAATGGTTGTTTCGTCATCAGTAGCTTTTTCCAGATTGCTAAATAATTCATCCGCATTCATCAATGTAGAACTCCACGCCAAATCTTTTTCGATAAACCACACAATTTCTTCCTTTGTGTAATTTGATTTAATCTCTTCTCTAGAAATACTTTCTACCCATAGTGGAGGATCAATCAGAATCAATTTTTTCACCTCTTTGTTTTTACTTATTAACTTACTAGCTATTTCAGCTGCTAATAAACAACCGCTACAAAATCCTCCTAAAGAAAATGGGCCTTCATTGTCAATCATTAATAGTTCTTCAACAGCTTCTTCCGCTATTTCAGATAATCTTGAGGGATCATAAATAATATTGTCTACTATTATTTCTTTGTTACTTTCTAAAAACTCATTTATCTCGGGTTTAATAGCCGGCGCTTGTATACTGTAAAATGTCAAATATTCCTCTAAAGAAACTGACATATCCATAATCCCTATTATACTTGTAGATGGCAATATTCCGCCTAATGGAGCACAAAAAAAGAATTTCTGTAATTTTTCATTTTTACTAGTAGCGGCAATTTTAACATGTTTAGATTTTTTTAAGGCTTTATATTCCGGTTCAAAATAATTTGCCCAACCATTGAGTTTATGAATTTTATCTGAAAAATCTCTTATTGTAAACAAATCAAATATTATTGATGTTGAGATTGACACTCCCATTTTTTTATTAATTTGGTTTGTCATTTGTATTGCACTTAATGAATGTCCGCCCAACTCAAAGAAGTTATCATCAATACCAACAAGTTCAATTCCCAGCACCTCCTGCCATATATCTGCCAGCGTCTTCTCTACCGGATTACGAGGCTCAGAATACCCTTTATCAAAAACCGATTTATCCACATTAGGAAGTCGAAGCAGGTCTATCTTACCGTTGACCGTCAGCGGGATCGATTCCAGTTCGACCCACAGCTGGGGAACCATGTATACTGGTAAACACTCCTGAAGATAGCTAACAAGCGCTTCTCTGGTATAACCCGAAACGGGAATAACGTAACCAATCAACTGTTTGTTCCCCGAAGCATCTGGCTTTGCCAAAACAATACTCTGGACACATAAACCACTCTGCAGTACTTGACTCTCTATTTCTCCAAGTTCTATCCTATGTCCTCTGATTTTTACCTGATTGTCTTTTCGGCCTATGAATTCTATATTTCCATTTGTCAGCCATTTGCCTAAATCTCCTGTTTTGTAAATACGTTCGCCTTCTTTAAACGGATTTGCAATGAACTTCTCTTTGGTCAGCTCTTCCTGGTTCAGGTACCCCCTTGCTAACCCATCTCCTCCTACGTAGATTTCACCCATAACTCCAATAGGTACAAGTTGCATTTCCGAATCCATGATATACGTCTGGGAGTTTGCAATAGGCTTGCCAATCGGAATATTCTCGTTGTATTCTTTATTTTCTACTTTATAACAAGTTGAGAATGTCGTATTTTCTGTAGGCCCATAACCGTTTACTATTTCAAGTTCTGGGTAGGCTTTTTTTACTTCATTGACATGGATAGCTGACATTTTATCCCCCCCTGACACCAGATACCTCAGGGAACTAAAAAATGACAGATCCGTTTCGACAATCTGATTGAACCAGGGAGCTGTGAGCCATAGAACATTGATCTCTTCTTGTTGCATAACTTCTTTGAATGCTGCAACATTCATGAGTGTGTTTTGTGACAGCAGATGTAACTGGCCTCCAAACAGAAGCATGCTCCATATCTCAAAGGTAGTAGCGTCGAATGACAATGCTCCGGTAAGAACAAGCCTGTCATTGGAAGCAGGGGTAAAAAAGTTCGTATTATAAACCAATCGGACGATACTTCTGTGCTCTACCATCACTCCTTTGGGTTTCCCAGTTGAGCCTGAAGTATACATCACATAAGCAAGATCAGATGGGCTACATTTTTTCGAAAGTTCTCCAGAATGATAATTCTCTTCATCAAATTCTATATCAATGGCAAAAACTTTTCCGTCATAATAATCGATGTCGTAAATGAAATTGGCTTCTGTTATCAGCAAATTTAAAGAACTGTTTTTTACAATATATTCCTTTCTGGAAGATGGATATTCAGGATCGATCGGAACATAAGCGCCCCCTGCCTTTAATACTCCCAGTATCGATATAATTACCCACTCACTTCTGTCCAACTGTATTCCTATCAGAGTATCAGGTTGAATATTGTAATTATCTCTAAGGTAATGAGCCAGCTGATTGGACTTTTCGTTAAGCTGTTGATAAGTCAGCCTTTTTTTACCAAAAACTAATGCAATATTATCTGGTGTCCTTTCCACCTGTTCTTCAAAAAGGTCTACTATTGTCTTCTCTTTTGAATAAGCTGCCGCTGTATTGTTGAACAATACTAACTGTCTATTCTTTTCTACTTCAGACAGATAATCTATTTGGGAAATTTTCTTGTCAGGGGTTTCAAGCAAGGCGTTTAACAGTTGCTTGTAATGCTTTATCAATACTTCAACCATGCCCTTATCATAGACATCCGGATTGAATGTTCCCCAAACTTGAATATAGTCATCTACTTCTTTAAACCCTATTTCAAGATCAAATCTTGACGTAAGATTTCCAATTTGGATCATTTGATAAGACTGATTATCAGCCGGTGTCGAATCACTTTCCCTGTCAGAACTGTTAAATACCAGCATTATATCAAAGAGTGTATTTCTGGAAATATCTTTTGGTAAGTTTAATTCCATCACTAACCTATTGAATGGATATGATTGATGAGAATAAGCATCTAGCATATTTTGTCTGACCTTTTTAAGTACTGAACCAAAGCTTTCTTCAGGACTTAGCTTATTTCTTATGACAAGCGTATTCACATAAAATCCGATCTGATCAATTGTGTCTGCATGATCTCTCCCATTTAGTGGAGTTCCTATGATGATATCTTCCTGAGAAGTGTACCGATACATTAACACATTCCATGCGGCGATCAACCCCATAAAGAGACTTCCACCATTTTTTTCAGAATATTTTTTTAACTTGGCAATAGTTTGCGCTCCTATGAAAGAACCTTTATAAGCTTCTCCTTTATAAGTCAACACTTTTGGCCGCGGTTTATCCCTTGGTAAATCTAATCTTGGTAATTCTCCCTTTAAATTATCTAACCAGTATTTTCTATGAGAATTTGCAGACTCATTTTCGAGCATATTCAATTGCCAGGCAGCATAATCTTTGTACTGGAATTTTAGCGGAGCCAAATCTGGAGTCTGACCTGCCTGATAAAAATCGTAAAATTTCCTTAGATCTCTCATAAATACATCCATTGACCAGCCGTCTGTATTAATGTGATGCAAATTATAATAAAGAACATAGTCTTCTTCTTCTAATCTGATTAAACTAACCTTAAATAATGGTCCATTTTCTAAATCAGGTTCCTCCTGACTAATTTTTCCTAAATAAGATTCCATCAATTCAACCTTGTTTTCTTCACTTCTGAAATCCTGATAATCTATCTTAAACCCTGAATTCTCTACACTCAAAATCCATTGTCTTAACTCTCCGGAATCATCTTTTTTATAAACAGTTCGTAAACTTTCATGTCGTTCAAGCATAGACCACAAGCTTTTTTTAACAGCCTCTACATTTACTTTAGAATCAAGGTAAACATCCCCAATAACCTGATAAGCTGCTGCCCCTCCTTCAAATTGACT
Source organism: Flavobacterium sp. UGB4466 (assembly GCF_903469665.1). GTDB lineage: Bacteria > Bacteroidota > Bacteroidia > Flavobacteriales > Flavobacteriaceae > Flavobacterium > Flavobacterium lipolyticum. The sequence continues at coordinate 8,011 of NZ_CAGKLC010000123.1, forward strand.
TAAGATCCAAAGTCTTCTTTGCCCATCTGAAAGCGCATAACTTTCTTGAGAAGGGAGTTTTTCTATCTTGACAAAATCCGATTTTATTTCTGACCCTTGTAATAGTACTAAGATTTCCTCTCGACGATATTTAATTTTATCAGAGATTTCCGGAGTAAGAATGCCGGGTTTAATATCCAACTTTATTCGATCGTCGGCAAGATAAAGCCTTCCACCTAAATTCTTTATTTCAACTAACAAATCATAAACATCATCCATTTAAAAAAGGTATTATTTTTTTTATAAAAATTTAATTTTCTACAATTATATAAATTTAACTTTAAAACTCAATGGTTTCAATACTCGTTGTTTTTTCCTCCGAGCTCTTGTTAAGCCACATTCGAGTTTCAATTATCTTGGCATGTTCATATAATTTTGTTCTTTCAAAAAGTTCCTGAATGGTTAATTGTACATTAAAACTCTTATTATATTCAGCCACAAGACCAATTGCTCTCATACTAAATCCTCCTAAATCAAAAAAATCATCATTCATTCCAATATTTTTTTGATTCAATACCATTTCCCAAATTTCAATAAGCTTCTCTTCTGTTTTATTTTTTGGAGCCGCATATTCTACAACATTTACCAGACTTACACCTACGGGATCAGGTAGGGACTTCTTTGCTATTTTGCCGTTAGCTGTCAACGGCATTACTTCCATTTGAACAAAGTGCGCCGGAATCATATAAGAAGGTAACCTTTCTTTTAAATAGGTTTTTAAAGCTATTACGTTCTGCTCAACATTTAACGTAATATAAGCAACCAGCTCTTTTTCTCCAGACTCGTTCTCTCTGGCTAAGACTACTGCCTGACTTACAGCTTCATGTTTTACTAAAACATGCTCTATCTCTCCAAGCTCTATCCTATACCCTCTGAGCTTGACCTGGTCGTCTTTTCGGCCTATGAACTCGATGTTGCCATCGGGCAGCCAACGACCTAAATCACCTGTTTTGTACAAACGCTCTCCTGATTCAAATGGATTCGCTATAAATTTCTCTTTCGTTAACTCTTTTTGATTCAAATAGCCTCTGCCTAAACCAGTTCCAGCTATGCATATTTCTCCTGTTACCCCTGTTGGTACCATCTTATTGCTGTTATCCAATATATATATGTGGGTATTACCTATGGGTTTCCCAATATGTACTCTCCTGGTTTCTTTTCCTATACTGGCTACTGTTGACCATACCGTGTTTTCCGTCGGACCGTATTCATTAAATAAAACACATTCCGGCAATCCGATAAAATGCTCTTCTACTAAACTGCCACTTAATGTCTCACCCGCTAAAATCACCCTCTTAAAAGGTAACTTTCCTGATGCTGAATGTGACAACAGCAGCTGATAATACGAGGGTACACACAATATACATGCTATTGCATACTCACTTATAAAACTACTGATACTAAAAATATCCTTCAGGTGGTTATCCACTACAATGTATAATGTGCTACCGCCGGTAAGACAACCCCATAAAGCCGCTACAGACGAATCAAAAGAAAAAGAAGGTATCAATAAATACGATTCTACAAAATCATAATATGCATTTCTTGTACACGTAGAAGAATATAAATTTCCGTGAGCAATCATGACTCCTTTCGGATTTCCTGTCGAACCTGAGGTATAGATCACATAAGCCAAATGATCGCTTTTAGCCGTGCGAGTCTCTAAGTCTTTAGCATAACGCTCCTGATTTTCTTTGAACCTGCTTAACTCTTGCTCATCCAGACAAACCTTGCACTGAGTATCTTCTTTTATATAGTCTATTCTTTCCTGAGGGTATTGCGGATCAATAGGAACATAAGCTCCTCCTGATTTTAACACACCCAGTATCGACACAATCATCCACTCGCTTCGCTCCAATTGTATCCCTATCAGATCATCCGGCTGAATGTTGTAATTTTCTATTAGGTAATGCGCCAACTGATTGGATCGCTCATTAAGCTCCCTGTAAGTCAGTTCTGTATCCTCAAAGACTATGGCGATGTTATCCGGTGTCTTTGCCACCTGCTCTTCAATTAAATCTACAATTGTCTTGTCCTTCGGATAAGCTGCTGTTGTATCATTGAAGGTAAACAGCAGTTTGTGTTTCTCTTCTTCCGATACATAATCTATTTGTGCTATTTTCTCTTCAGGGGTTTCCAACAACGCATTTAACAACTGTTTGTAATGCCCTATCAGTCCTTCAACCATCTCCTTCTCGTACACATCCGAGTTGAATATAAAATTCAAGGACAGGCAATCGCCCACCTCCTGAAAAGTAATCTCTATATCAAATTTTGCTGTGCTATAACCCTGATCAACTACCTGATTTAACGCTTCTTCTGATATTTCAAATCCTGCAATTCTTTCGTCATTATTCTCAACAGTAAGCATGACATCAAATACCGCACTTCTGCTTGTATCTCTTTGAA
>NZ_CAGKLC010000124.1 GCF_903469665.1 Flavobacterium sp. UGB4466
TTATACTGCCGAACTATTGGTTTGTTTATTTTACTAGCCGTTGAATTTGTTTTGATAAAATGACCAAGAATAATTATATTTTTTTTACAATTTTCTAAACTACCGCTGTCTATTTTATGAATTTATTTTGTCTTAAAAATTCATTCTCAATTGCTTCAAATAATTCCGAAGTACCAGCAAATAAATCATTAATATCAATTTGTTCCAATTGAGTTTTACATTTTTCCCAATCACCATGAACGAAATTATTTCTAATATTTCTAATGTGGCTGTTTAGATATTCGAGTGACTGCGGTATATTAATATTAAAATTACAAAATTTATTCAGATACAATAGATATGACTCAATTATACTTTTCCCCTTTTCTTGTTTTAAATTCAAAGAATATCCTCCGTAACAGGTTGAAGTATTTTCAGGGGCGTATGTTGAGCAAAGTGATTTTAAAGATTTTTCAACATAAATATTTACGAGAATTATTTGATTCAAGGGCACCGTAAAATAGAGTAATTTAGTCCATGTTGGTATTTCGAATTCTTCAAGACCACAAATAGCATCTTCATTCTGAAACTCCAATCCATCGTAAGAACTGTATATATTAGGATCTTCTTCTAAATCTTTCTTTTCAGTTTCTAATGCCGAAATTTTATGAGTTATACTATCCTGAATATTCAGACAAAAATTGAATAATTCTTGACCTTCTTCTTCTATTACACAGTACTCGATAATATTTGAGCTACTACGAAAAAGCATCTCTTCAGTAATAGATTTAAGATTTTTAAAACCTGACATATATTAATTGAAGTTATATTAGGTTAGTTGTTGTATGAATTTTATATTTTTTTTCAGATTTAGTTGATTACTAAAAATAAAAAGATGTCTAAGTATCTTTTTTATAATTCTTCAAAATTGAATAGTGATTGGATATTGACATTTAATTCTTTGGCAATACCGAATAATGTTTCAATTTTTGGATTAGTTTGACCTCTTTCAATTTTTCCTATATGATTTTTTGCAAGTCCAGTTCTTAACCCTAATTCCTCTTGTGAAATTGGCTTACCAGTTTCTTTATTAATACACTGATTTCTCAGATGCATTATCCTTTTCCCTAATTGTATTCTTTCCTTTTTAAAGCCATTTTCTTCCATATTATAAAAATCGCTTTTAAAAGAAATAAAATAGGCAATCTATAGATTGCTTTTTTGAGAAAAAGTATTATATTTGATTTTAATAATTAAATTTGCGATACTTCAATTAAAATATTTGAAGCATTCGCTTTGAATCTCGTCCTCAAAACTGGTAATTTTAACACGCGAGATGATAAGTAAGATGCTCACGCCTTAAAGGGGGTGGGCTCACTTATTCGCGTGTGGGTATACCAGTACCTTGAGGGCAATAAGCTGAGTTCCGCGCCTCTTTTTTTGGCTCTATTTTCAGATTTTTCTCAGCTTTTATTCTTAGCGCACTTCACTATTTCATAGTCTCGTAATTAGCTATTGTCTAACCAATAAACCTGCGTGCCTATGAATTAAAAAAAGATAAAAGCCCTATTTAATGCCTGTGCTGTTATAATTTTTCATTTTGAGTTAGTCAATGTACAGTTGCAGGCAATTAAGATTGGCAAAGTAAGTTATGGTTTCCAAATGCTTCCAAATGGAAATCACACAAAAAAATGGCCCTCTATCTCATGTCGTCAAACTAGCATAGAGGACCAGAATTAATAAAACTAACGCTTCATTAAACTAACCCAATATTATGAAAACTTTTTCATTAAATAAAGGGTTGGCGGGACTTTGGTATCCGTTTATTTTCGGGTTTTACCTTTTTTGTACGCCAGCCTTAGCAAGGAATACCTTGCAAATTGCTGTTTCACAACAGCAGACCATAACAGGAACCATTACTGATGGTATTACGCCTCTGGTAGGTGTTACTATAAAATTAAAAGGGACTACAACCACGGTAGTTTCTGATTTCGATGGTAAATATTCCATTGCCGCACAAACAACTGATATCCTGATCTTTTCCTATCTGGGCTACAAAACAATCGAAATTACCATTGCTAACCGCAAGATTATCGATGTTAAAATGCACGATGATACTACCTCGCTTCAAGAAGTCACCGTTAATGCCGGCTATTATAAAGTAAAAGACAAGGAACGCACCGGAAGCATCTCAAAAATCAGTTCAAAAGATATCGAAAAACAACCTGTAACCAATATGCTTGCCGCCATGCAGGGACGAATGGCAGGTGTTAGTATTACTCAAAATACAGGGGTAGCCGGAGGTGATTTCAATATACAGATCAGAGGACAAAACAGCCTGCGTTCTGATGGGAACAGACCGCTATACATTATCGATGGCGTTCCTTATTCCTCAGATGCCGTAGGTTCTGATCTGACCGGAATAGTCCTCCCCGGTCCAACGAGTCCGTTAAACAGCATTAATCCAGCAGATATAGAAAGTATTGAAGTGCTTAAAGATGCCGATGCAACTGCTATATATGGTTCAAGGGGAGCAAATGGCGTGGTACTTATCACCACTAAAAAAGGCAAAGAAGGCAAGACAAAATTTACTGCCAATGTATCGGGTGGATTTGGCTCGGTGACACGCCTGATGGAACTTATGAATACCCAACAATACCTACAAATGCGCAGGGAAGCTTTTATCAATGATGGTATCCCTTACGGCCCTACGGATTATGACGTGAATGGAACATGGGATCAAAACCGCTATACGGATTGGCAAGAAGTACTCATTGGAGGAACCGCAGAGATGAGTAATGTGCAGGCATCGATATCAGGAGGTTCCTCAGGGACGCAATTCCTTATCAACGGCAATTTCCATAAGGAAACAACTGTTTTCCCCGGTAACTACAATTACAGAAAAGGCAACCTGCATGCAAATCTGAACCATGAATCTGAAAACAAAAAATTCCATATCAACTTTTCTATGGGCTACACAGCTCAGAAAAATAAACAGCCCGGCATTGATATTACCCAACAAGCGATTCTTCTACCCCCCAATGCTCCTGCATTGTATGATGTGCAAGGCAATCTAAACTGGGAAAATAGCACTTGGAATAATCCCATGAGCAATCTCGAAGGGAAATATATCTCAAAATCCAACGACCTTTTTGCCAATAGCTTGCTATCGTACAATATCCTGCCGAATCTGATCGCTAAGACAAGTTTTGGATTTACCGATACCCGTTTTGATGACAGTCGAACACAGCCCTCCACTATGTATGATCCTGCTTATGGATTGGGCAGTGAATACTCCTCCCTCTATGTCAATAATACCACTCGAAAATCATGGATTATCGAACCCCAAATCTCATGGTCTAAAAAATTGGGTAAAGGAAAAACCGAAGTCCTCATTGGGAGTACGTTCCAGCAGCAAACAGCTAACCAATTGGTACAGGAAGCCAGTGGATTTAGTAGCAACAGCCTAATCTATAATCTTTCTTCCGCCTTTAATGTATTTGACTTGGTACATAATGAATCTGTCTATAAATATCAGGCTTTTTTCGGAAGGGTTAATTTTTCCTGGAATGAGCGGTACATCCTAAATTTTACAGGACGCAGGGATGGTTCGAGTAGATTTGGTCCGGGAAGGCAGTTTGCCTCCTTCGGGGCGATTGGAAGTGCATGGTTGTTTTCAAATGAAACATTCGTAAAAGAAAACCTTAGTTTCTTAAGTTTTGGAAAATTAAGAGCCAGTTATGGTACCACCGGTAATGACCAGATTGGCGACTATCAATTTTTGGACACTTATGGTTCATCAGGAAACAACTATGGTGGCATTAATGGTCTGGAACCAACTCGCTTGTTCAATCCCAATTTTGGCTGGGAGACCAATAAAAAACTCGAACTGGCATTGGAAGCAGGTTTTTTAAAAGACCGTATTTTTATAACCGCAGGCTGGTATAACAACCGCTCTTCAAACCAATTGGTCGGTATTCCCCTTCCTGCTACCACAGGATTCAATTCGATACAGGCAAATTTAGATGCCACCGTTCAAAATAGAGGAATCGAGCTTACCCTTAGAACCGTAAATTTCCAGAAAGAGTCCTTTAACTGGACAAGCAGTTTTAATGTGACAATTGCCCGCAATAAACTGTTGTCTTTTCCTGATCTGAAAGGCTCCACTTATGAGAATCAGTATGTAATAGGCCAGCCTTTAAACATTAAGAAATTATACCACTATACAGGAATAGATCCCATGACAGGAATCTACCAGTTTGAGGATTTCAACAAAGACGGTTTAATTACATCACCACAGGATAAGCAGGCTATCCGTGATTTGAATCCAAAATATTTCGGCGGGTTTCAAAATACCATTACCTATAAAAACTGGCAGTTGGATTTTCTTTTTCAGTTTGTCAATCAGCTCAACTATAACGGATCATATACCACTGGACTACCCGGCGCTATGGCCAATCAGCCTGTAGGGGTCATGAGTCACTGGCAAAATCCCGGAGATAACGCGACCTATCAGCAGTACACCACAGGGGTAAATAGTGAAGCTATGGATGCATTTTACAAGTTTTACGCCAGTGATGCCATGATAACGGATGCTTCGTACGTCAGACTCAAGAATTTGTCATTGTCTTATACCATCCCCGAACAGTGGCTCAAAGGAGTAAAATGCCGATTGGTGTTTCAGGGACAGAACCTTTTCACCATCACTTCCTATAAGGGGGCTGACCCCGAATCCAGATTCACGACAAGCCTACCTCCATTAAGGGTATTTACAACCGGGCTTCAGCTTACTTTTTAACTTCTTAATTTAAACATTATGAAAAAGAAATCATTTGTACAATTTATCCAAAACTATAAAATCACAATAGTAAACCGCAGACTACTGATAGGATTAGCTGTGTTTGGCATGGTGCTTCTAAATGCCTGTGATAACTTTGTTGCCGTGGATCTTCCGTCCTCACAACTAACGGCAGTGGACGTTTTTAAGGACAGGGCTACTGCCAATGCCGCAATGGTAAGCATTTATGCCAAAATGCGCGACAATGGCATTTTAAGCGGGAGTGCTACTGGAATTTCCAATCAAATGGGAAACTATGCCGATGAGCTTGTGTATTACGGTGACATTTCCGGTACGACCCGAAACTTTTACAATAACACATTACTTGCTTCCAATTCAGAGATCTTTAACTGGTGGAGCAGCAGCTACAATCAGATTTATGCCGCTAATGCCATTATTGAAGGGGTGAATGCTTCCACGGCACTTACTGCTGTGGATAAAAACCAGCTTACCGGAGAGGCGTTGTTTGTACGATCGCTACTGCATTTTTATCTTGTCAATCTCTATGGGGACGTTCCTTATATCACCTCTACAGACTATCAGCAAAATAAAGTGGCACACAAAATGCCCTCTGCCGAGCTGTATTCCCATATCATAAATAATCTGGAACTTGCCGTTTCATTATTGCCGGAAGATTATATTTCCAGTGACCGCATACGTCCCAATAAATCCGTGGCGATGGCTTTATTGGCAAGGGTATATCTTTACAGAGGCATGTGGGCAGAAGCGGCAAATGCGGCTTCTTATACCCTAAACAATACCGGGGTATACGCTTGGGAAACGAATCTGGACGCTATATTCTTAAAAGAAAGCACTACAACGATTTGGCAGTTTATGCCCAAAACCAGTGGACAGAACACTCAGGAAGGAGAAACATTCATCTTTACCGCGCCACCACCATCACTTGTTGCTTTAAGTACTGGGCTTATGAGTGAATTTGAAACGGGAGACCAGCGAAAGGATCATTGGACTCATGCCATTACAAACGGTACAGATACTTGGTATCATGCCAATAAGTACAAGCAGAAATCAAACACTGCGAATTCTTTGGAGTATTCCATAATGTTTCGTTTGGCAGAGCAATACCTGATTCGCAGTGAAGCCCGTGCTGAGCAAGGTGACCTTATAGGGGCAAAAGAGGATCTGGATAAAATCAGAAACACGGCCGGCCTAGCACCCACAACAGCGGTAAGCCAGCAAGATATACTCAGTGCCATATTACATGAGAGAAGAGTGGAGTTTTTTACAGAACTGGGACACCGTTTTTTCGACCTGAAAAGAACGAATCATTTGGATGCAATACTCTCGCCAGTAAAAGTTGGCTGGAATACTACAGATAGATTACTGCCACTGCCTGAATCGGAACTTTCGCTCAATCCGAATCTAAATCCTCAAAATCCGGGCTACTAAAATGAGACTTAAGAACATAAAATATAACCAAAAAACTGGTGCTCTAAGAAATAGAGTGCCGGTTTTCTATATGGTGCTCACCACTTTACTGATCTCATTTTTTGGTTTTGCGCAAAACAATCGCAAAAAGCAGCTTGCGGCTGACCATTATCACTTATGGAATTATCTTAAAGCCGAGAAACTCTCTGAAAATGCAAAATGGGTGAGTCTTTCACTATATTATGAAAGTGGCAGCGATACCTTATTTGTTAAAAATAATACAGGAACAAGAACCTTTAGTTTCCCCGGAGCAAGTAAAGGAGAATTTATCGGTGACAATTGGTTTTGTATGATGAGTTCAAAGGAAGAATTGAAAATTGTCGACTTGCTTACATCCAAACAGAGAATTATACACGGGGTAATCAAGTATGATTTGAAGACGGATACCAAAGATATAATCATTTTAAAACGGGAAGCTGAAGGGAAAAAACAGTTGGAACTAAAAAATCTAGCCACTAACCAATCTGTGGTTTTAAATGATATTGATAATTACTGGTACAATCCAAAGACCGGTGCCATAGTATATACTACAAAGACCGGGAATACAAGGACAATTGCTATGATGAATCTACGCGATAAGACAACAAATGTAATCGCCAGTAGTATCAATACGGGTGAATATTCCGATATCGTTTGGCAGGAAAATGGAAATTCCGTTGCTTTTTTAATGCAGTCCTTGGATAAGGAGAAAAAAACAGCTCGTACCTTAGTAGGTTACTACATTACAGCCGAAGGTAAGTTATATACTTTCAATCCGGCAGAGCAGGATAATTTTCCGGTAGATATGGAAATTATCTCCTCCTCTTTTGCAAATCTTAGTATTTCTGTGGATGGGGAAAGAATATTCTTTGGACTAGAGAAAACGATGAATCCAATCGATAATTCACAGGTACAAATCTGGAACACACAGGATAAATTTCTTTATACTGCCAAAATACAAATTGATGGATGGAAAAGATCAGCTAAAGTAGCTGTATGGTGGCCTGAGCTGGATAGATTTAATTGTATTACAGACAATGAATTTCCAAAAATGATGTTAAGCGGGGATCAAAAACAGGCTTTCCTTTATAATCCTGAGCACTATGAACCCCAGGCTAACCGTGACGCCCCTTTGGATATTTATATTTTGGATCTGCAAACAGGGAAGCGCAAATTAGTACTGCAAAACCAATTAGGTAATGAAGCTTCAATCTCTGTTTCTATATACCAAAAGCAACTTGTTTATTTTAAAGACAAACATTGGTGGGTTTATGATATACAGAGCGATCTGCATAGGAATCTTACAAAAGAATTGGGAGTATGTTTTTCAGACGATGAGTCCGACTGGCCGGAGGAAGCAAGTCCTTTTGGTAATCCGGGATGGATTCAAGATGATAAAACACTTTTCATTTACGATAAATATGACATCTGGAGCATTGCCCTAGATGGTTCGAGTGCCATTAGACTGACCAAGGGGCGCGAAAATAAAACAGCCTATAGAATTGTTTCCCAATCTAAAGACGAGTCCAATAAAATGAATTATGACGGCAGTTATAAAGGTGAGTTTGGGTCCAATGGCAGGTTACTGATCAAAACCGAAGCACTAGAGCATACGGGATACTGTTTTTGGGATAAGAAAAAAGGACTGCAGCCCTTATTGGACAAGAAAATGCACACCAGCCAGTTTATAGCCTCTGAAAAGAGTGAAGCTCACGTCTATGTTGAGGAAAACTTTAATTTACCACCTAGATTACTCATAAAAGAGAATCGAAATGCAAAAGAAAAAGTATTGTTTCAAAGCAACCCGCAGCATTTTAAATACAATTGGGGAAACTCCAAGCTGATTAACTATACTAATTCTAAAGGTACTATTTTAAATGGTGTTTTATTCTATCCTGCAAATTATCATGCCGATACAAAATACCCTATGGTGGTATATGTATACGAGAAACTGTCCAAAGAATTGTATAATTATGTAAGTCCATCACAGCATAATCCAACAGGATTTAATATTGCCAATTTTACTTCAAAAGAATACTTCGTTTTTTTGCCTGATATTGTGTATGAAATTGGAAATCCGGGGCCTTCAGCAGTAGACTGTGTTGTTTCGGCTACCAAAAAAGTTGTTGCCATCGAATCCTCCATTGACAGCACCCGAATAGGGCTTACCGGTCATTCTTATGGCGGGTATCAAACGGATTACATCATCACACAAACCACTATGTTTAAAGCCGCAGTGGCAGGCGCAGCTATTACCGACTTTGTGAGCAGTTATCTCTGGGCAGCATGGGGTTTTGAAAAGCCCAATTTTTGGCACTATGAATATGGGCAATTGAGAATAGGAAAATCGCTCTATGAGGATTATGCAGGATACCTGAGAAACTCTCCCATATATCATGCAAATAAAGTAGAAACTCCATTATTGTCATGGGCAGGTGAACAGGACGGTGTTGTGCATTATTATCAGAGTATTGAATTTTATCTGGCGCTCCGACGCCTTGGTAAAACTAGTACAATGCTGCTTTTTCCCGGAGAAAATCATGTGCTCTCAGATCGTACTTACCAGCAGGATCTCACCCAAAGGATTGAACAGTGGTTTGATTATTATTTAAAAGGGGATAAAAAACCGCAATGGTTTTAAGAAAGAAATAGTATTTAATACAAAAAAACAATGCAGTTCCAAACGGAACTGCATTGTCATTTCTGCAAACAATGAAACTACGGTCTAAAAGTCGGCTGAACGCATTGGTTAGCCGAATTTTTAGCAAATAATTGTGCTCCGCTTGGTACTAAACCTACGGTACAAACAATTCCATTATTGATTGTTGAACACATATCTTTTTGCTCACAAGAAGTTCCTTGTGGGTTCAATTTTAGATACCCCTGAGTTGGCGCCATTGATTTGGCGCGCACATTCATGGCATGGGTTGTAAATGCACCTGCTATCGCAAGAGCAAATACTGCAACAGGTAAAACCTGTTTGGCTAAATTTGTTTTCATGATTTATAAATTTAAATGTTAGCGATCTACTCTTTCACAGGTTTTCGATCTTTCCCCTGATACAGCGCTGTATATTTTCATAAAGGAATTTTAGTTTTATCTTGATACGAGTTTGTGAGTTTCCTGCTTAGTTTATAATGAACCAAATACGGCCCTATAAATCCATAAAAATTATCATTTAGAATAAAGAAGTTTTTTAGCTTTTCATTTTTAATATGGTAGATGTAAAAGCTGCCCTGATAGGAATTGGTATTAAGGTCGTATATATCAATTACACTGGCATCCTTCCACATCTGAGCAGGTTCATATTTTCCTAACAATGCTGAATTGACAAACAATAATTTTTTACAAACGGCACTTGTTTTATTGACAATGACAGGAGGTGCTGAAAATTTCATTTCCTGCTGGCTTGCCACAGTAGTCACTTTAATTTGGGCTTTACTGATAGTGTCTATGGTCTTGCCACGATAGTTTAAATTAAGCGTACTATCTGCTACGATAAACCCGTTGCGGTAGAGATAGATGTAAACCAGCTTTTGAGTGTCTTGGTCATAATGCAAGGCTCCATCGACATCAAAGATTCCATCAATTTGTTTCTGTAACAGATTTGTATTGAAACGTGTTTTGGGCTGGCTGCCAAAATCAAGAGATCCCAGTATACTTTCCCCATTTGTATTGCTGTTGGAACGAAATGCCAATGTGAGCGAATCGATGAGCTGGTAATGGGAAAAAGTTGTAGACCCGTTCCATTTTACCTGAGCCTTCCAATTGTTTATATTTCCTTTAAAAATAACAGGAACATATCCGTCAATAAGATAAAATTTAGGAGGCAAAACCCGGACTTGGACAGACTGGAATAAAAAATCAGTCCTATTGAGATGAATCTTATATTCATTTTTTTTCAGAAGGGCTGTATCCAATGTTGTCACTAATAATGGTGCAGTATGACTGCCCAGATATATCCTGTTTTTTGAAGCTCCGGCAAAATAATAAGATTTAAACTTTAGATCGATTTCATTCACTTTTACAGCATTTCCGGGAAAACGACGAACAAAATTATTCCGGTGGTGGATGATGCTTTCCGATAACATAAATAGCAGGGCAACA
>NZ_CAGKLC010000125.1 GCF_903469665.1 Flavobacterium sp. UGB4466
ATACTGATTCTATAATATTGTAAAGAATCCGGCACTGTAATAGTATTGAAATATAAAACGCTGCCTTTTTCAGGCAGCGTTTTGAGAAGAAAATTACTTTTGAACTATAGGAGTTCTCAGTGATTCTAAAACAGCAACTATATCTGTATAAAGCTCTGTATTTGAAGCAACACCATTTGCATTGGCTGCAGCTCCAACATATCCTTCAAATTTTGTATAATCCGCACTGCTGGATTTTGTTCCCATACGAGGATTTTTTGCAGGATCATGCGCCGCTGACATACTCAAACCAGAATATGTATTTACAGCATTTGTTCCTCCCGTATTAAACGAAAAGAAATCAGTCAGATTATCTGATAATTTAGCAATATTGGTAGACTGGGTAGTTCCCGTTTCTGCCAATAAAGGAGCAAAATGTGCCTGCAGATTCCCTGAAGCATTCGATTGGATATCAGCAACAATCAATCCGATAGTTGAATTTACCACTTTGCGGAAACTCAAACGTCCCTGCTCAATCATCTGGCCGGAATTATCAGGATCAGAAACCATTTTAGTCCCGCCTAAGCGTTCATAAATTGATGCCTTTACAGGAGGTGCAGGGGTTTCGTCGTCATTACTGCTGCAGGAAATCATAGCTGCAGATGCAGCAAGCAATACACTAAGTGTAAGTTTTGAATAAATTTTCATAAATTTAAGGTATTAAAGGGTTAATTAAAAAAACGATTTATTTTTTGAGATAATTTATAACTCAAGCTATTTTGATTCATTGGGCAGACTTCTTTGTTTGCTAAATTTGCAGGTAGAATATAACGCTTAGCATCATAGTGTCTTTTAGACATCAACTCATTGAAAACTTTCTGTGAGTTTGTAATTTTATTATTGTGGAAATACACCACAACATTTCTTTTAACGATAATAGAGTCAGATGTCAGGCCTTTTATACTTCTTAAATCGGCACATATTTGTCTGGCCTGCAGAGAATCGATATCTGATTGAAAATCGATTCTGCTTACCTGCAGATTTGGCGTATCATAAACAGGTGGTTTTACTGTTATAATGTGAAAAAGCAAAATGGCAATAAATAGCCCAAATATTCCGCTTAGTATAAAAAGTCCCTTTTTGATTATTTTATTAATTTTCATAATTTTTATGTTTTTAAAATTATCTACGTCTACTTAATCGCTGCGGTTTTAGAAATACTTGCAAATTGATCAATTTAGAATCGTTTTAAACACAGAAATTACCTAATAATTTAATTATAAAGGAGATACTAGAAAACTCTGGCAAGATTAAATCCAAAAAATATATCTCCTTTTCTCCAATCGCCTGTTGTTCTTCCCAGATATCCAGCTTCATCAATTGCCTGTGAACTGGTAAAATGCATTTGAAAAACATGCCCGCCAGTTTCTAAATCAAAACCTATAGATAGTGGATTTTTATAAAGAGAATTCGGTGCCCTGTTTAAATGCGCTGCATAATCCATATTTAAAGACCAGCGTTTGGCGAATTTATATCTTCCTCCAAAACCTATGGCATATTGAGTATTGCTTTGGTCAACGTCGTCAACAAAATTCTGGTGAAAGAATGACGGTACAATTTCTAAAGACAGCTTTTCAGAAAATTTTCTGGAAATCAGCAGCTGTGCTACATAAGTAAGCCTGTCTTTAAATTCAAGTTTAGGGTACAAGCTTTCTTTTAACGTGTTATTAATAGACAAACTATTGAACCCGGCTATAGTGACGGGAAAACCATCTTTTATTTGAGGCAATAGCATATACTTTGTTGCAAAGTCATATGCAAATTCACTTCTGGCCGCACTTACATTAAGTCCATTTGTCAAACCGTAAATAAATTTAATTTGTGTATTGGCATTATCCAGTCCGTAGAAACCTTCAAAACCATCTTTAATGGATCCGAATCGGTGTGCAACAACAAAATACAAATCACCTTTTGCGGCCAATTTTGTAGACTCAAGATTAACGATTTTTAAGGCTTTGAATGCAGATGTCACTTTTTCTTTTGTAGAAGGAGTTTCTACTCCAGAGAGCAAATCGGTTTGGGAGAAGCTTAACAGCGGAAATAAAAAAAATAATAGAGTAAAGTTTTTCATGAAGTTAGTTTTAAATTGTTATTTGTATTAGTGTACAATTGAAGATTGGTCTATTTTAAATTCCTGGAGCAATTCGTCATATCCTAAAAAACGCCCTTTAATCTTGAGAGTTTTCCCGGATGTAATATTTTGAGGCAAACGGTTTTTGAATGTCACAAATATTTTTTCGCTCATAACAATTCCATTACCGGCTTTATCAATACTTGTTACTGGTGCAGATAATTCAATTGTTTTGTCCTGATATTTGATGTAAGCCAGACTATCGTTTGAAGCAAACTCTCTTTCTAGTTCGTTAACGGTTACAACATAATCAGCAGTTTCTGATTCTATATCCCTATGCCCTTTGTAGATGTAGAAGAAAGACAAAATTCCGATTATTATAAAAAGTGAAATTGTAGTTAGTATTTTTTTTCTCATAACTGTTTTTTAGTATTTGGATTATCTACGTTAAAAAATACCTATTGGATTTAAACCATTAAATATGCCTTTTGTTAAATCTGTATTATTCTTTTCAACGTATATGATTTTGAAATGCCTGATGATTCTTAAAATCATGCCTTTATCAATAACTAAAAACCAATCTTATGAATCTAAAAACACTTTTCGTTATCTCATCATTAGCTTCAATCTTTATAAGCTGCGCCAACGATGATCCAAGCACCTTAATGGACCCCACACCCATTAATGGTCTGGCAACGTACAGCCAAAATGTAAAATCTATTATTGATAATAACTGTGTTGTATGCCATGCAGCAGTTCCTAAAAATGGAGCGCCTATGTCCTTAGTTACTTATGATCAGGTGAAAAATGCAGTTTTAAATCGAGGATTGCTTACACGAATTTCTTTAGAAAATGGAGATAGTTCCTTAATGCCGCAGGGCGGACCAAGATTACCTCAAACCACTATAGATATTATAAATAAATGGAATCAGGATGGATTATTAGAAAAATAATCTAGAACAAGATCATGAGGAAAATCATAATAATGCCAATGCTATTGGCTTCTTTTATTGTTTTTTCGCAAGAAAAAATAGTAACTAAATCTGCAGCAATAACCCTTGAAGCTTCAGTACCTTCTTTTCAGCCGGTTGCAGGAACTAACAGCAATGTAACTTTTGTTTTAAATCCCGCAACAGGAGAAGTGGCAAGCCTTGCTTTAATGAAAGGATTCCAATTTGAAATGGCTTTGATGGAAGAACATTTTAATGAAAATTACATGGAAACCGATAATTATCCAAAAGCCGTTTTTAGAGGCCAAATTGAGGGGTTCGACATTAAAAGTCTAACAGAAGATTATATCATAAAAGGGAAGTTAGAACTTCACGGTAAATCTAAAGATATAAAAGCCGCTGCAAAAATTACCAAGACGGGGTCGCGAATCACCATCATTTCTGATTTCGCCGTAAATGCCAGTGATTTTAGCATCCCTATCCCATCGCTTATTAAGTATAAACTGGACGATAGGGTAAAAGTTCAAATTATTGCGGTTTTAAAATAAGTGCTAAACCAGATAAATCTTATCCACTTAAAACAATGTAAAGCCAAAAAACTATGAAAAAAAACATACTCATTGCAATGCTATATGTCTGCGCTATTGGCCTCTCACAAGAAAAAATGATCAGTAAATCAGGAAAAATTACTTTTGAAGCATCCGTTGCTTCTTTTGAAGAAGTCAAGGCCACAAATACTAATGTTACTTTTGTCCTGAATCCTGCAACGGGCGAAATTGCAAGTTTAGCCTTAATGAAAGGATTTCGATTTAAAGTCGCTTTGATGGAAGAACATTTCAATGAAAATTATATTGAAAGTGACCGCTATCCAAAAGCAGTCTTTAAAGGAAAAATAGAAGGATTTGATCTTCAGAGCCTAACGGTAAATCCTAAAGATTTTATCATTAAGGGTAAATTGGAACTTCACGGAAAATCTAAAGATGTAAGCACCACAGCAAGGATAAGCAAATCAATATCAGGGATTAGTATTTTATCTGATTTTAGTGTAAATGCCAGTGATTTTAATATTGCAATACCAAGCCTTGTTAAAAGCAAAGTTTCTAATAAAATAAACATTCAAGTTGCAGCAGTATTAGGAGCAAACAGACAATAACTACCAAAAAAACTTAAAAAGTCAATTATTCATTATATCAAAAAAAATGGAGGAAGAAACAAAAATTGAAGACGACTTTACCCTTATACGCTTTCAGAATGACAGTTCAGAGCCTTTTTTTACCAACCGTGAGCTGGGAAGTGATATGATTCAGTTTCATTTCGGACTGAAAGGCAATAGCAAATTTTTGTTCAGTCAGGGTAGTTATACTTTAGAATTGAAAGAGGAAAAATCCCTGCTTTTGTATAATCCTAAAAAGCAGACATCACTTCATTTAGAACTTGCTCCAAATTCATGGGTGATTTCTATTATCGTCTCGATTAAGAAATTTCACGCGCTGTTTTCTGCCGAAGCAGATTATATTACTTTATTAAGTCCTGATAATAACAACCAAAAGTATTCTACTGAAGCAAATATCAGTCCCCCGATGGCAATTGTTTTAAGCCAGCTGTTTCATTATAACTTTCATCCTTCTATAAAAAACCTTTATTACAAAGGAAAAGGATATGAACTGCTGAGTTTGTATTTTAACAGGTCTGAGAATCCAAGTGCGCAACATTGTCCGTTTTTAATTGATCAGGACAATGTTTTGAAAATCAGAAAAGCCAAAGAAATTATTATTGCAAATATGAATGAACCGCCTGGTTTACAGGAATTGGCAGATGAAATTGGCCTTAATATGAAAAAACTAAAAATAGGTTTCAAACAAATATACGGTGATACTGTCTATGGTTTTCTGTTTGATTACAAAATGGATTTCGCCCGAAAACTACTCGACAGCGGCTGCTACAATGTAAATGAAGTGGGCTTAAAAATAGGTTACAGCACCGGAAGCCACTTCATTGCGGGATTCAAGAAAAAATTTGCCACAACTCCAAAAAAATATCTGATGTCGATTAATACCAATTTTAAAACAGTATCGATTTTGTAAATTGCAGTATAAATAAAAAATAATATTACTCATATTTCTAAATGGCAGCAAATGCTACTTTTAGAAAAAATTCAAACAACAAATACTTAAAGCTTAAAGCTTAAGTTAAAAGCAAAAACATAATGAAAGGCGTATTAATAGTAAATTTGGGATCTCCCGAAAGTCCAACACCAAAAGATGTAAAGCCGTATTTAGATGAATTTTTAATGGATAAATACGTGATCGATGTTCCGTATTTATTGAGAGCTTTATTAGTCCGAGGCATCATCTTAAGAAAAAGACCCAAAGAATCGGCACATGCTTATGCAAAAATCTGGTGGGACGAAGGTTCGCCCCTTGTAGTGCTTTCAGAAAGAATGCAGAAGAAAGTACAAACATTGGTAAATGTACCGGTTACACTGGCAATGCGCTATGGAAGCATGACCATCGAGAAAGGACTCCAGGAGTTACACGATAAAGGCGTTAGCGAAGTAATGCTTTTCCCACTGTATCCGCAATATGCAATGGCTTCTACTCTAACCATTTTAGTAAAGGCAGAAGAAATTAGAAAGAAGAAATTTCCACAGATGACTTTTACCAATGTTGCTGCTTTTTACAACAAACCGGATTATATCAAAAATCTGGCAGATTCAATTCAGAAACATTTAGCTGCATTTCCATACGATCATTTATTGTTTTCGTATCACGGAATTCCAGAACGTCATATACGAAAAACCGACGTAACCAAATCGCATTGTAAAATTGACGGTTCTTGCTGTAACACACCTTCACCAGCGCATGATTTCTGTTATCGTCATCAATGTTATGAAACGACAAAACAAGTAGTAAAATTATTAGGTCTCACAGAAGATAAATACAGCTTAACTTTCCAGTCCCGATTGGCTGGAGATAAATGGCTGGAGCCTTATACCGATATTGAAATTGATAAAATGCCGGCAAAAGGAATTAAAAATCTGGCTGTGGTAACACCGGCTTTCGTTTCGGATTGTTTAGAAACGCTCGAAGAAATCGCCATGCGTGCCAGAGAAGATTTTGAGAAAAATGGAGGAGAAAATTTCTTGGCCGTTCCTTGTTTGAATGACGACGACCAGTGGTGCCAGACTGTTGGTAACTGGATTAATGACTGGGCTGAATAATACTAAAATAGCAATATCGAGATATTGGACCTCCCATCATTCATATATCCGTTCGCCTCTTTATATAAATGAACTTCGATAATTCTTCTGTCGAAGAATTTAGTGATTCGGCAGATTGAATAATCAAAAGAAAATTTCTCTCAACTCATTATTTCCAAGATTTACATCTTCACACAACAATTTTGAAATACCCAGGATATTGGCAACGGACTTTCTCACCTTGTGAGAAATTGCAAACATCATCTGCTCTAAAGCACTGTTAAATTCTTCCATGTTCAACTCCTTTTCTTTTTCTCTGATGTTCAAATTTACATTGGCAATTTTTAAATCTTTAGTACATCTTTGCAATTCTTCGTGATTAAAAATAAGTTCTTGCTTTGCTTTTTTTAACTTATCTAATATAATATCCTGATCCATAATTTACGATTAATAAAGTTAGTTAAAAGTATAACATTTAAAACGACTTTTCTTACCTAAGTACGTCTAACACCAATTAGATTCTAAATTCCCCGCTTTTTATTTCGATGTTTTGTTATTAATTGATTTTGAGAGTTTAAAAAAGTAAATATTTAGTCTGGAAAATAATTTTGTTTAATATTCTAATTCTGTACTAATTATCTTGGTAACTTTTTAAAATTTTAAAATAGAATTATTTTGCATAATTTTAAGTAAAACTATTTTATGTATAACAAGTTTACTATTTCTGAAATCATTCTTAATATACTGGCACAAAGCCCTGAAAAAACTTGCCCTTTTGAAGATTTAACCAGTATGGTTATTCCCTGTTTGAATGAATCCCTACAAGATAGTTTACTTATCCAAAGGTCAAATCAGGCAAAAGTCTTAGATGCATTAATAATGCTAGATAGTGAAGGTCTTATTATTTTAGATTCGGCTACAGATACAAGCATTATAACTATTAAGGGACTAATAAATATAAGCAGCAAAAGCTTTCTAAATTGATAAACAGTCTTTTTTGACTTTCTAAATATATTACCCATTAATACCTTTGTTAAAGAACTAGTACCAGTATAAATATCATTTATCTGCTTATTCTGCATTTATCACTGCAATATTTCACTTCGTCCCAGATTTTTTCCGATTTTTTTCTCCACGCAAATGGTCTCTGGCAAACAATGCAGATTTTAGTGGGCAGGTTTTGTTTTTTAACTCCTCTCATTTTTTTGTTTATTTCTAAAACTCCAAAAAATATCACTGGCGTATTTTCGAGTTTGTTCTATGTCAACTATAGGCTCTGGATAATCTCTTCCTAATTCGCATTTGTAAAATTGCTGCTCAATAAGATTTAATTTCCATGGTTCATGAATTAATTGTGGTGGAATTTCAGCCAGCTCAGGCAGCCATTTCTTTATAAATATGCCCTCTGAATCGTGCTGCTGTGAATATTTTACGGGATTATAAATTCTAATGCTATTGCCTGTTGTTGTACCGGCCTGCATCTGAATCTGCGGATAATGAATTCCGGTTTCATAATCTAAAAACTGTCTTGCCAAGAAATGAAGCTCCCGCCAGTCCTGCCACAAATTGAATGTGAAAAAGGAAACCAGCATCGCTCGCATTCTAAAGTTGATATAACCTGTCTGGACTAAACATCACATACAGGCATCAACAATAGGAACGCCGGTTTTACCTTCCTGCCAGGCTTTTATATAGATTTCGTTTTTTGGTTTGACCAAGGAATCGTAATCTTTGTTTATATTTTCAAATTCAATTTGACAGTCATTTTCAAATTTTTGCATAAAATGGCAATGCCAGTGAAGTCTGGAAACAAAATGTAGCCTGGCTCTTTTGTTGTATGATGTTTCATAAAACTGATTGGTATATTGATACACCTTAAAGCTGGTTTGGAAATGTGGTTGCTGTAATTTACGTGTCTTTCTTTTGCAAAACTCTCTAAGTACCGTCAGGCCCAATATTCGCCACCTTGTTGAAAATTTTTATTTCGGTTTGTAATTTCATTCGAAAGTACTCTTCCTTTTAGTTTTTGATAAAAATCAGCATCTAAATTTTCAAATTTAAAAGTATTCAGGTCAATCATTTTAGGAATTGCGCGCATTGTTTCTTCCCAGAGCTTATCCCAATCTTGTTTTGATCGAAGCTTTCTGATAACACCATGGAGCTGAGATTGTTT
This sequence comes from Flavobacterium sp. UGB4466, assembly GCF_903469665.1. Lineage (GTDB taxonomy): Bacteria > Bacteroidota > Bacteroidia > Flavobacteriales > Flavobacteriaceae > Flavobacterium > Flavobacterium lipolyticum. The sequence continues at coordinate 8,433 of NZ_CAGKLC010000125.1, forward strand.
CCAAAGAATTTTATGATCATCAAAAAAAAACTGCATGGCAATATCCCTGTCAAAAGTGACTTTGTTGCCAATTTCCTGATGCGAAAACACTGTTTGAACATCATAAAGACTGCATAAGTGCTCAAAAACAGTCTGGACTTGGTTATGAAAATAATAAATCTGCGCAGCAAATGATTTTAATTTAGACTGCATTTCCTTTAAGGATTCATAAACAAACCGCCAATGACAGACATCAGCATCATCGCAAGCCATTATTGAGGGTTCAAAAAAATAAACCAAAAGAAGAGGGATATTTTCCTGCTGTGCCATAAAAAGAGGTTCGTGATCTGTAAAACGCAGATCACGTTTGAACCACATAATATTTATCTTTTTTTTATTCAACTTTTAAGCAGTGATTTAATTTCCTTATCGGGCTTTGCATAGCTAAATCGGTCTAACTGCATGGTTTTATGATAGCTGTCCAGACCGGAACAAGTAACGGTATTGGCTTTTTCTAAATCGAGGAAACCATCCTCAGACAAGCAGTCTTCGGGAATAAAAATCTGGACTATTTCCCCGATAATCATAGTAGTATTATTGATTGAAATGGCTGTTTTTTCTTTAAATTTAATGCCTAACTGTACGTTGCTTTCGAGCACAAAAGGAGCTGGAAAGTTATTTTTATATTCCGCACTGAGTCCTGCAGCATCAAATTCTGAAATTTCTTTATTGTATCTCGCTGATGTCTGATGTGCCTGCTTATAGATCTGTTCATTGATATGATTAATGGTATAGAATCCTGTATCTAAAATATTTCTCATGGTATCACGCTCGGGCGGGCTGGGGCGAAAAATCATACCTATTAATGGAGGATTTGCTCCAATATGAAAAAAAGAACTAAAAATGGATAAATTAGTATTTCCCTGTACATCAGAAGTTCCTACCAATGCCACACTTTTAAAACCGCCTAAACTATTGATTAAATGCACGGCAGTTTGCTTTTCCATTTTTTCCAGATCACTGGTTTTAAAATTTATTTTGTTTTTCATTAGTAGAAATTTATTAAAAAATGCAACTTTTCAATTGATGAGTATCCATTTTTTATCACTGTTAAGTCTAAAAGTAGCAATATGTTCCTTATTCCATTCTTTGGGTCCTATAAGTGAGGGAAAATCAAAACCGTCTGCATCTTTATATAAGTGATATATTTCACCTACAATAGGTTCAAAAGAAAATCTGGCATTGTATACCAATTCATTCCATTGGAATTCTTCGATTAAATCCTGGTATTGCATTTTTAGTTCATTGAATTTACTTTCAAACTCTTTCTTTACCTTATTTAGGCCCATGCCTTTCCATCCCGCTAAATCATCTGCTTTTATTACCGGTGCGCCAACACTTGTAGCATATGGCAATAGGCTTGCATTATAACCATGCTCAGAAGAAAATACTACATTATCGGGTTTATCTTTTTTTATCATCTTCGAATATTTTTATTAACGCTTAGATATTTTATTATTTGAAATTGCTCTTTGCCTGTTACATTTAAATCTGTCTATTGTTTCGGCTCTCTTTGCAGCGTGTTTTGTTTTACAATTTTCAACGCGAATGCGCCATAATTTATAACTGCTGAATTTTAGCTCTTTTTTCATTAAAGCTTTCACATCGGCTTCTGAAAGATGAAATTGAAATTTTATTGCATCAAAAGGTGTTCGGTCTTCCCATGCCATTTCTATAATTCTATCGATCTGAATTTCATTCAATACACCATTATCGATTTTTACAATGATTGACTTTATCATACATTTTGTTTAACAGTTATTAAATACCATTAAACAAAAATAGTACTTTTACAGTTATGAGAGAATTGATAATACATTAAATCTTAAACC
>NZ_CAGKLC010000126.1 GCF_903469665.1 Flavobacterium sp. UGB4466
ATATATCTTAAACCTTTTTGATTTGAAAGGTTTTCTTTTGCTAAATTATTTTCTCCAATTAACTTATTTGCCAGATTAATCCAATTATCACATACCGCTATATACTGCGCTTTTGTTTGAGAGGAATTAATTTTATCAGAATCCGAATAATTTATGTATTTAGCTTTTACTTTTTTTTTATCCTCTTTATTTTTGTCTGAAATATTTTTAGTTTTATCTTTTTAAGGAACTTTTTGCTGAAGAAATTAAATTAAAGTAAGTGAATATGATTTTAATATTTCTTAGTCTCCATTAAATTTCCTTGATCGTCGTAATACTCGCATTCTCCGATTTTTTCCCCATAGATATACATTTCACACTGTTTTAGTTTCCCGTTCTTGTAGTAGATATCGCTTTCACCAAATAGTTCTCTATTTTCATAATAATGGATTGAAGCTAGTTGTCCATTGTCATAATAAGTTGTAAATTCTCCTGAATAATCGCCATTTTCATCATATCTTTCTACACTGCTTAATTGTCCGTTTTCATAATATCGTGTCCATTTTCCGGTTTTACCATTGTTGTTATAGTATCCAATTTCCGATTTTCTCCGATTTTTATGATATGAGATTTTTTTTCCTGTAAGTTTATAGTTTTTATATTTATAACAGGCAGCTAAATTACCGTTATCATAAAATGATTTTTCTTTGCCATTCTGTTTACCTTTTTTATATTTTTTTAAGGTAAACAATTGCCCATTTTCGCGGTATTCTTTCCATTTTCCGGTTCTATTATAATTCTTATCAATTTTCCCTTCTTCTTTTATTTTTCCGTTGGTGTAAAAGCTTTTATAATTTTCTTGCGCGTACGAAATAAAAACAGAGAAGACGATTGTTATGCAGGATAAAATAAGTTTATTCATTATGGTTTTTGTTGTAAGGTTTTAGTCCGTCTAAATCAAAATTGCTGTTGTGTAATTGTATTATTTCAATGGTTTTCTACTTTCGTCAGATTGCCTTGTTCATCATAATATTTCCACTCGCCTTTTTTGTATTCGTCTTCAAAATTCCCTATCATCCGCAATTGCCCGTTTTCGTAGTAAAATTTCCACTCGCCATTTTGCTTATTTTTTTCATAGCATCCCGTATTGCTCAATTGTCCATTTTCAAAATATTGTTTCCATTCGTCGATTTTTCCTCTTTCATCGTAGTTTCCTGTTGATGATAAAACTCCATTCCAACGATAATATTTCCATTCTCCTATGTTTCGGTCATTTTCATACCGTCCTATTGATTCTAAATTTCCATTATGATTTTCATTGCTTACTACTTCACTAGAAAAATATTCTTTCCATTCGCCTGTTTTTTTATTATCTTCATAATTGCCAATGCTTTCTAATTGCCCATTTGAATAATACACTCTCCATTCGCCTTTTTTTCTATATTTTTCGTAGTTTCCGATAAAAAATAATTTGCCATTTTCATGGTAACATTTCCATTCGCCTGTTTTTGTTCCATTTTCGTAGTTGCCAATTTCTCGCAATTGTCCGTTTTTGTAATATTGTTTCCATTCACCATTTGATTGACTACCATCTTGTTCAAATTTGTCAACATACATTACTCGTCCATTTGGATGATAATTTTGCCATTCGCCTACACAAGTTCCATTTTTGTAATTTCCAAACTTACGTAATAGTCCGCTTTCATAATACTCTTTCCATTCTCCTACGGGTCTGTTATCTTGATAATTGCCTGTTTCCGAGAGTTTTCCGTTTTTATAATAACGTTTAAAATCGCCAGTCATCATACCATTTTTGTAGCTTATAACTTTGTACAATTTTTTATTCTCGTCGAATGTTTTCCATTCGCCTGTTTTTGTTCCGTTTTTGTCAAGTTTTCCTTTTTCTGCAAAGGTATTTTTACTGGTAGATGAATGTTTCTTTTCAAAGACGGAACACGATCCACTAACTGAAATAATTAGAAAAAATAGTAAGGTATAGGAGATTAGTTTTTTCATTGTTTTATTTGATGTTCAAAATTCTAACTCTACTAGAAACAGGGTTCGCTTGGCGAAGTTTCATAACTTAGCCCATATTAATTTTTGGGTAGATTTTTTGTGTTAAAAAGGAATTTTGAAAAGAGTATTTTTAGTTTTTATCTTTTTAAGGTACTTTTTGCAAAGTGATCATTCTCAAATTCTTCCTTAGTTTTATAACTAAAAGTATTTCTAAAAGCTCCTTGTTTCAAATTTTTTAATTCGTATGAATCTACTTCTAAGTATGTATTGTCATTAGGTTTGTATCTGTATCTTAAACACCAGTCATTTCCTATATAGTAAACCAAAACATCTTTTTGGTACAGACGTTTCTCAAAATTTTCACCTTCTTTATTATACAAACGGAGTGTATCTGTAAAATAACCGTCTTTGGTATAAGCTTCAAAATAAACTTTGCGGTTGTCATGAAATTCTTTCCATAATCCTGTGCCCATTTTAAAAGTGGTTTCGTAGATCACTTTGCCATCATTATCAAATTGTCTAAAAATGCTATCACGTAGACCATGTTTAAAATATTCTTCTTTCCAAATTCCACCTATTGCATAAACATTTCCTAAAGTATCAAATCCGGCATCGCCACTGAGCCATTTGCCTTCTTTATAGCCATCAATAATTTTACCATATCGTACACCTCCTTCTTCAAAGTTTTCTATATAAGAGAGTTCTCCCCAATTAGGGGAGTCCTCTTCAGGAAAGTCTGCGTACCTATAACTGCCTGCATTAATAAATGCCATACCTTTAGGAGATTCTTTAAAAGGAGTTATCCTTTTAAAAACGCAGGACGAAAAAATTACTATGATAATTAGAAATATGCTCTTTTTCATTTTATTGATTTGTAAAATTTACATAGGATTGCCAAGATAGTTTTGAATATTGGATTGCAAAATCTTAATTCGATTTTAGGTATTCAATAATTAAATCTATCGCAGTATCTTTCCAATAATTTTCAGTAGTACTGGTAAGGATTTCATTTATAAAGTTTATTTCTTTATTTTCTAACAATATAGATGCTTTAGAGTAAAAATCACTATATTCAGAGAAGGTTTTGTTTGCTGTGTTTTTTATTTTTTCTAATTGTTTCAAATAATATTGCTGTACTTCATCTGGAAAGTCATCCTTTATCAATTCGTATAAATCTTCATTACCTTTTAAAAACAATTCTTTTGCTTTAATTTTTTGTAATTAATTTAATAGTTCTTTTACTTGTCACAATAGTAAATGAGGTTTTTGCAGTTTCGCGATTGTAGCTTTAAATTCTAGTCACTAGGAACACTATCAGAGCGGTAAGGAAAGCAAGGTAATCCTTCATCATAAACCAACGAATCTTTTACATAAAGTCTTTTTCCTATAATTTTTCCTTTATCATCATGTAGTCTTAGCGTATCTGTAAAATACCCATCTCTAGTGTACATTTCAAAGTATAATTGCCCATTACTATGGAATTCTTTCCAGAGACCTGTTCCTTTTTTAAATGTAGTCTCATAAATAATTTTTCCATTACTATCAAAACGTCTATAAATACTGTCTCGCAAGCCATTTTTAAAATATTCCTCTTTCCATATTCCTCCTTTGGCAACGACATTTCCATTTTTATCAAAATCAGCGTCACCACTTAACCATTTACCTTCTTTAGAATCATCAATCCCAGTTTTGCCAAAGCTGACACCGCCTTCCTTGAACCATTCTTCTGTTGGAGAAATTCCCAATCCGTTATTCTCTATTTTTAGTTTAGGAGGAAAATCTGAATCATATTTAGAGTGTAGATACATTAATGCCTTCGCAGTCCCCTTTATGGGATCTAACATTTTTTTTTGGTAAGATTTGCACCCTATGAAGAATGTGTACATAGTTAAGAATAACACAAATAATTTAATAGTTTTCGATGTCATCACGCATGATTTTTATTTGATTATGAAAATAAACTAATCTGGAATTATGATAATCCATGATATTTTTAGTACTCCCCTGTTTAAACAATAAATAGTTTGAATGAATTTGATCAATAACAGAGTAATAATATTTTTTCGTTTCAATTAGAACTAATGAGTAATCAGAAGCTTTTAAGTTAATTTTATATTTATGTAATTGTATTTTATCTGTATGAATAGAATTTAATATTTGTAAAGTGCTTGTGTTTTCTTGTAAATAAGACGTGTTTTTGTCAATTTCATTTTTGCATACAGATAAATATTGGTCTTTTGTTTGTGTATTTTTGCCAGTTCCTGCTACTATAGTTGATCCGGGTTGTCCTTTATATTCTCTTTCAACATTAGTCTTCAATCTTGTGTAATAACTTGTTTTATATTGAAAATAAATATTAGTTTTCGTTATTTTTTCAATCAGAGTGCTTTTTTTTCCAATAATAGTTGTTAGGCTATAAATCTTATTTGTTTCACTTTGCAATTTTAGAATCTTCGTTTCTATAGGAGGAATAAACTTTTCATTTTTTGTTCCATCAGGATTATTGACTGGCAATCCATTTCCTAAAATATTTTCTCTAGCAACTTTATATTCTTCTTTTTCCTTTGAATCATAAAATAAATGGGGTAAGCCTAACATATGACCAATTTCATGGGAATAAGTATCTTTGTTATTTGTATTGGTAGAATATACGATTAAAGCATAATGATTAAGAGGATTTGTACGGCTATATGCTCCCGTCTTTTCATCTGAAGATTCGAAATCAGATAAAATAATAATCCCACCCTCATTGAATGATTTTCCTTTATTTCTCAATTTGTTTTTGTATTCAGATATTGTTATTTCATCCATTTCGTTTGCTTTGTCAGGAAGTCCCAAATCTTTTTGATCATCTACTATTACCTCAGTTATAACTGGTTTTTTATTGCACTCTTTTTTTATAGGGTCCCAACTTTCTATCCTACAATTTCCGGTAACAGGATCAACATCTGGTTTTTGTTTAATAATACTCGCAAAATACTTTTTTTTAGTCCAATCTTCCTTATCAAAAGCATAAAAATAATCATCGACCTTACTGGCATCCATAGCCTCAAAATTTTCAATCTCCACTGCATAACCTGCTTGGTTAAGAGAGTTATTGTTTAGATACTCTTTGATACCTGCATTTTTAAACTTTTTAAACAAGGCTTTCGCTTTCTCATTTGGATTTCCTTCATTTGATACCAGTGCAATAACCCTAAATTTAAGTTTCAGTACTTTATTTTTCATCATGTTTAGACCACCTATTTCGCTTGGGCCTTTTGCACCAGTATGTAAAAAAAAGTATTTTTTGTCTAACGATTCTTTCGAACATTTTATTGTAAGTTGTAGCTGTTCATTAGCTACTATTTTTTTCTTTGTTGTTTTGTCGTTTTCATCCTTTCTTTCTTCTTCTCCGTCAATTTTAAAACTATAATATTCATCGCCTGTAATAGAGATATAATCATCCTGACTTTCCCCTTCAAAAAAGACTTCCAAACTCAATGTGACGGGCTCGCCTGGTTTTAGTAAAACAAAAGGCATTTCGAAATGATTGTCAAAATTAATAAGTCCGTAATTTTTCTGAATCGCTTTTATTGCGCCAGGTTTATCTTCGCCAATAGGTATGATGTTTCCTAAATCCTGAGCTGTGTTTCCTTTTTTATAAAAGTATTCTACTTTTTCAAAGGGCACACCTTGTATTTTTTGAATTTCCATTGTTTCCGGATCGACATCTACCCAATCAAAACCAAATTCTCCATTATAAGTTTCTAAAGTTCTGACTTTGGCATAAACCTTTGAAATCTCTTTTGGCTCTGAGGAGTAATCTCCAAATATAACATTTTTTGTTTGCGTTTGTTTTGAATCTATGATAGAAATTTCTCCTTGTCCAAAAGTACAGAAAGCAGTAGAAGCTTCTAATAAACCTTTGTGTTCACTCTGTAATACATTACTTTTTGTGCTTGACCAAGGAGCTTCAATAGCAGGTTGGCACGGAATAGGCGGATTTTGTATTTTACAGCTGGTAAAATTTGGAAAAACAAATGTTTTTTCATTTTCAGTAGCCATCAATTTATCCTGGATAAAAATTTTGGTTTGAGATTTTACCTCCAACGTACCATCTTCAGTGCCCAAAGTGCATTTGCATTGGGCACCGTTACATATATATTTTGCCATAATTAATTTATTAATACGTTTGCTCCTTTTATGGTTGTATCTCCTACTGCTTCTACTTTTATAGCCTTATTTGCTTTAATATTGATATTAGAGCTGGCATCTATATTTACATTATCTCCCTTTAAATTAATGTTGCCGGAAGTGAATATATTTACACCATTTTGACCTAAAAGTTCAATTAAATTATTAGCATCTTTCTTTAATTGGATTCTGTTTTTTTCTAAAAGAATTGTGTCGTTTGAGTCTGTAAGTTTTATTTCTGCTCTTTCATTACCGCTCATTTCAAATGACAGCTTTTCTTTTTCATGATCATTATATAAACGAGCTGAGATATTACTAGGTTCTATTAATAAATTAGTTCGTTTTTTACCGTTATCATCGTTTAATTTTAGATTGGTAGTATTTTTTGTCATTGTTAAGACCGAGCCTTCTGTTACAACATTGTTTTTAACCGAATTAAAAGTCGTTCTAAGACTATCAGGTGAAAAATGTGTAATTGCTAATGGGTTTTCTTTTTCATCAAAATAGCTAATCTTAAAGTTTTTGTCTTTGTCAAACTCTATTTTAGCAACATCAAGAATTTTTGTTTCATTAGTTTCTGTTGCAGTATCCGTTTTTATATAACGAATGTGCAGTTTGTTGCCATCGGCACTATAATCAAAAAATAACTTTGGGTCATTTGTGGCTTGTATTCTTCCCATTAGTCTGTCGACTTCAGAAAACTGCGAAACAAACGCTCTTGTTTCTACTCCGTCAATAATGGTCGCCAAAACCCAACTGTCTTTTTTAGGAATGGTAATAACTCCTTGTTCTATATCGAGGATTGAAGCTTTCAATCGTACGTTTTTAAGGATGGCACCATCGGCACGCATAATGTTTACGGTATAAGCGTCTTCAGGATTGTGAAATGATTCTATTTCATTATTTATTTCGATGACTTTTGCAGCAAAAGTTTCAATCATTTGATTTTTACTAGAGACATCTTTTATTAAATCGGTTATATTTCCCATGATATATTTTTATTAAACTTCTACTCTTCGACCTATGTAAATCCTTTGCCTGTAACCATTTTCGCCATAACTTCGCACGACCTTTTCGACCTGAAAGGTTCCATTTTTTTCTTTGTCTTTAGCATTTTCCAGAATTACCTTATCGGTTGGTCGCACAAAAGGCTCTCCAAAAGTGAGAAAGGAACCTTCAAATCCGCTGGGTTTAGATTCCATTGCTCGTAATGCGGCGTATTGATACAGTTCTGAAGCCACTTTTGTGGTTGTTTTTTCAAAAGCTGTAGGATCATTTGGTAAATCATCACTATCACTGTGTAATACGTGGGTTTTCACTAATTGCCCATTTGGGTCACCCAGTTCAATGTAAATTGGGGTGTTTGAATTTTTAAAGTATTTTTCTACTCGTGTACGGGTATTTTTTGTCGATTCATTAACTACGACTAACTTATCTTCAATAATGTTGTAACGAAATCTGAAACGTGCTTTCCCTAAAAAGTTCCCGGAAGCGGCTTGAATAGTTTTATTTAGTTGCGTACTCAAAAGTTCAAGTCCCTGATTGATTAGTTTTTTTACAATTGCCCCGGCCAGAGGACTTTGGATAAAATTGCGATCGATAAAACTGCTTAATTCTCCGGTTGTATGTTTTTGCGGGTTATTGGTGATTGTAAGTACAGGTCGGGCTTCTTCCATTTTAAAATAGGTGTAGATTCCCTTATCCTTTAGCATTTCGAAAACCTGAGCCAGGGTTTGCCCCCTGTTAATCATTAGATTCCCTAAATTTTCGTCAAGAGCATCTATCTTCAATGGAAGATTTAACGGTTTGATTCTTTTTTCAAGAAATGTTTTTGGATTAAAGTTCTCGACATTGGTGGTTGGATTAGTGGCTACAACATTCAAAGTATCATTTTTGTCCTGAGCATCGGTATTATCTACTGCTTTTATTTTTTTGAAGGCGTACATTAAGTCTTCACAGGTTATAGTAGCATTGGTATCGGATTGTACTCCTGTGATATAACCCCTAAAAGCCGGTTTGTAATCTCCGTCGTATCCTAAAAATATTTCTATGAAATTTTCAACTTTAAAAAAATCATGAATTGTTTTTTGTTCACCGCTTGCATTTGCAAATAAGTTCTGATCAAAGCCTTTGGTATCGGTATATACTTTTTGAGGCATAACAATCGTGGCGGTATCGGTTAACGATTTGTAGGAGCTATTGATTTCTACGTTTTTGACATAGGTAAATTCATAAAATTTTGGAGTAGGGATAAGCCTTACCGTTTCATAAACTTTAATTTTAGCATTTAGTTTAAGCATTGTCTCTGATTATTAGTTCTACAGTTTCGTCTGATGTGGCGCTGGCCGTGAATTTTTGAATGTTTTTTGTTCCGGAAATTGAAGGAATAGAGTAGGAGTCTATAACCAGTTCGTAAATACCAAATCGGTTCAGAATAGCATGAGTTACTCTCAGGGCATAGGGAGCATTTAGAAATTGTTTCAATAAGAAAAGTTTCTCTTTTGGATATTCATCTCCACTTTCGTCGGCAATTAGTCCTTCAATCGAAATACTAAAATCACCATTGGTGATATGTTCTTTAATGGTTGAATCTCTGCCTTCTATTCCTTCTTTTCTAATAACTTTTGAGCGATTTAAATTAACTGTTACAGCATCTATGCGCAGACTCGGCAGATTGAGATCCTTCTTTACCAGAGGTTCAAAAATTAGGGGAGCAAAGACTCTAAGGTTAAATTCACCTCCGGTTTTATCGATAATAAAATCTTTCGATTCCGATTCGTTATAGTTAATACCTGTATATTCAGTATCTTTTGAGTCTAAGATTTCGTTTACATTAAAATTGAATTTCATTGTTTTTTAGTTTTTAGTTGGAGAATGTTTTAGCAAAGGCCGTAATAAAGGTATTTTCGAGTCTGGTTTCATTGTGTTTCTGCAGCCAAAGCGCTTCTTCGATGAGCTTATAAAATTCATCCATCGGTAATTGATAAGGATCTACCTGAAAAGCCTGACGAATCAGAGCTGCTGACTTTTTGAATTCATCTTTTTGAGGTGTTGCATTGATTTTAAATTCACTGTCTTTTTGAATCATGGTAACAATAGAATTTCCTGCAGAAAGCATGAATTCATCATCATAATTTTCTTTTTCCAGTAAACATTCTTCAAACAAAAACAAAATAGCTTCATGCGGATCATCATTGTATCGTTTTTGATAATTCAGAAATGTTGTGAGAGTTGGTTTTTTGCAATATGCTGTTATAGATTGGTCATCAGAGGTAAGTTTTAATACATTACCATATTTTTCTTTTAGTTTTTCGATTGCTGTTTCGTCTAACATTTTTTTGATTTTAAGAATTTTGATGTTTTAAATAGAACTGTCTGTACTTTCTCTTTTCAGGATTTCGGTAAGACTTTCAGTGCTTTGTGACTGATTCAAAGGTGTAATGTTAAAATTTCCAATAATAATGTTGCCTTCGGGTTGCTGCCCCAAAGGGTTTTTAAAATTGCTCATGTCTGGTGCCGAAGGTATTTCTCCTAAATCTCTGGATGTAGAATTCATGATTGATTTGATGTTTAAAGGTTGGTATTGCTGTTTAAGATATTCTCAATAGATGAGGTAGTTACTTTCGGGATATTCCCGTAAGTAAGCGGTGTTTTTATATTGATTTTGAGAGTGCTAACCGATTTTATTAGCAGCTGTAAAAATAAGAGATAAAGAGCGAAAAAGGGAAAAATTTGGTTGCTGCTTTCAGTAGTTTCAGTAGAAAGTAATTTAATTAAAGTCTTGGTATGTAGTAGTTTGTGTTGAGGTTGTGAATAAGGGAGAAAGAAAAGAGATAAGCCTAAAAGAGTAAAAATAATCTCTTTTAGGCTTTAACATATTGGTTAAATAAAATTTGAGTTCAACAATGATGAGTATATTTAAAAATGTTTTCTCTTTTTTCTATAATAAAGGAGTAGCATAAGTTTTAATACTTAAAGCATCTAAAGCATCACGTTCTTCATAAAATAATTTATGATTAAATTTATTCATCTGAATTTTTATTTCATCTAAATCTACTGAATTGATGTAAACATCTCTTCCGGATGCAGAGGAG